>JAGBGJ010000043.1 GCA_017936045.1 Clostridia bacterium | reverse complement strand
TGTGGCGATGCCGATACTCGCAAGAAGCACCACCAATGCCACCGTTAATATGGATTGAAATATCTTTTTAGTCATATTAGACTAACGGAAGTCGAAAGCATTATGTTTTCGCTTTACCGTCTTTTCCCCCTTTCTTGCCTTTAGGCGTGTAAGGTCAATTAATTCTCCAATCTGTACCCAACGCCGATGACGGTTTTTATCTGACCGCCTGCACCCCCTAGCTTTTGGCGAAGGGTTTTAATATGCATATCAACTGTACGGGTTTCACCAATATAGTCCATACCCCAAATCTCGCTCATCAGCCTATCTCTTGAAAACACCATATTGGGACTGTGCATAAAAAGCTTAAGTATCTCAAATTCTTTGTGGGTAAGCTCAACCTTTTCACCCTCCGCAATAACCTTATGCTCCGCTTCCTTTAATGTGATATTGCCTACCGTAATGTCGGCGGTTGTTTCCTGCTTTGTAGTACGGCGAAGCACCGCATTTACATGTGCAACCATTTCCATAACGCCAAAGGGCTTTACAAGATAGTCATCTGCACCCGAGTTAAGCCCGCCGATTTTATCCATCTCGGTGCCTTTGGCTGTTGCCATAATTACGGGAATATCTTTGTAAGCTGATTCACTTCGGAGCTTTTTAAGAACTTCAAGCCCGTCCATCTCAGGCATCATAATATCTAGGATAATAAGCTTTGGAATTTCGGTCTTTAAAGCTTCGAGCATAGAAATACCGTCGGCAAAGCCACGGGCCTTAAAACCCGTTTGCTCTAACGTATAAACCTCAATGTCACGAATGGTACTGTCATCATCTACACACCAAATCATACTTTACTCTCCTTTATGAATACCAGTTACAGAGAACTCAACCCACTCTGCAATATTAACAGCGTGGTCGCCGATACGCTCAAAATATTTAGCAATCATCAAAAGGTCAACAGCGTATTCTCCGTCGGCAGTGTTTTTGGAAATCATTTTAATAAGCGAGTGTTTTACTCGGTCAAAGGCTTTGTCCACAACGTCATCGTGTTCGATTACGGCTTTGGCAAGGGTCACATCCCCGTTTACATAAGCATCTATGCTGTCGTTTACCATTTTGCAGGTTGCCTTAGCCATAGGCTTAAAATCGGCAAACTCTGCCCCTGTTTTACCGCCAAGGAAAGGGATTATCTCGGCAATATCCTCTGCCTGATCGCCTATTCTTTCCATATCGGTAATCATTTTAAGGGCGGCGGAAATCACACGAAGGTCACGTGCTACGGGTTGCTGTTGAAGAAGCAGCTTTAAGCAAATAGACTCAATTTCTCGCTCCATCTGGTCGATTTTGTACCCTTGCTCTTTCGCATTTCCAGCACCCACTACATCACCGTTTAACAAAGCTTTAGCTACAAGGGCAACAAGCTCCTCACATTCAGCCCCCATCTCTATCATCTTTTTGTTCAGTACCTTAAGCTGTTCATCAAATCTGCTTCTCATAATATTAACCAAACCTTCCTGTAATATAATCTTCTGTGCGTTTATCAGTAGGCTGTGCGAACAATTTCTCGGTTTCGCCAAATTCCACTAACTCTCCAAGAAGGAAGAACGCCGTATTATCTGAAATACGAACTGCCTGTTGCATATTATGAGTTACTATAATTATAGTATATTTTTTCTTCAATTGCAATAACAGTTCCTCAATTCGAGAGGTGGAGATGGG
>JAGBGJ010000042.1 GCA_017936045.1 Clostridia bacterium | reverse complement strand
TGTTAAACAATGGAAAAGATAAAAATCAAAATACTCCACTCCGCAGAGCTTTAACTGGCTTTCAAAAAGCGGTACTATATCTTCTTCCTTTTCGAAATACCAATCGGACAGCTTATCGGCCAAAACGAAATCTTCACGGTTGTATCTTGCCGAAAGACAGTCACGTATGGCGGTTTCACTTTTGCCATCTATATACCCGTGGGCTGTATCGAAATAATTGAAGCCTGCGCCAATGAAGGCATCTATCATTTTGTTGAACTCATTATAATCGACCTTGTCGCCATCCATTTTAAGGCGCATACAGCCAAAGCCGAGTTTCTTTTTAACATTTTCAAAAGGCATAACTTTCTCCTTTTACCAAAATATCTTAGTCTTTTTGAAAAACTTTGTGAGCATCAATCCAATTATTATTCCCGCCACGCCCTGAACGGCATTTGCAGGCACATTTATAAGTGAGGGCACAAAGCCGTAAAGGAAGCTTTCGAAAATAAGGTAGCCACCAATCATCCAAAGTTCTGCTACTATAGAGCCTAATACCATTGCCGCATCGGGTTTTGTTTTTTTGGACACTGCCTTATAAATTCCAAAGGCAATTATTGTCATTAAGCCTTTTATTACAAAGGTTGCAGGGGCATAAGCTATATAGCCTGCAAACAGGTCGGCAAGCGCCGAGCCCAAGCCGGCTGACAAAAACATATAGCCGTTTGGCAATAAAAATGCCGATGCTAAAACTACTGCATCACCGAGGTTTATGTATCCGCCAAGGGGGGACGGCAACCTTATAATCATTGTGGCAACACAGGTTAATGCTGCAAGCAGGGCTGACATAACTATTTTTTGTGCTGTGTTTTTCATTTCTTCCATCTCTTTTGCGTTTTTGTTTATTATACTTTTTTATATGATTATTTGTCAATACTCCTTGACTTTGATATAAAAATATTGTATTATTTAGGGGAAAATGAAAACCATCGTCGAGAGATTTGGAGAGACGGAAAGAAGGGCATATTCCTATGCTCTTGTTTTTGTTTATCCAAATCTTATTATTTTTTAAGGAGAGGTAAAAAGTTATGAAAAACAACATTGTAGATTGGAAAACAATCACAAGCTTCGTAATCGACTCCTTTGTTGGTTACGGAATTCCCAGAGAAGATGCTGAAATTTGCGCAGATGTTCTTCTTGAATCGGACAAGAGAGGTATTGAATCTCACGGTGTTAACCGCTTCAAGCCCGTATATCTTGACCGCATTAAGGCCGGTATTCAGCAGGCTAAAACAAACATTGAAATCATTAAAGAAACCCCTACCACCGCTGTTATTGACGGACACCACGGTATGGGTCAGGTTATTGGCCACAAGGCAATGAGCATGGCTATTGCCAAGGCTAAGGAATACGGTATGGGTATGGTAGTTGTTCGTAACTCCTGCCACTACGGTATTGCAGGCTACTATACCTCTATGGCTACAGCTAACGGCTGCATTGGTATGACAGGTACAAATGCACGCCCCTCTGTTGCACCTACACACGGTGTTGAGGGTATGTTCGGTACCAATCCCTTTACCATTGGTGTTCCTACCGATGAGGCTTTTGACTTTAACTTTGACTGCGCTACCTCTATTACCCAGAACGGTAAGGTAGAGTATTATGAGAGAATCGGAGAGGATGTACATCCCGGCACCATTATTGACATAGAGGGTAATGCTGTTGAGGGCGATGCAGGTGTTGCTCTCCGTAAAATCCGCGGTGGCACAGCTGCCCTTACCACCCTTGGCGGTATTGGCGAAGCTCTTGGCGGATACAAGGGTTACGGCTTTGCTCTTGCAGTAGAGTTCTTCTCCTCTATTCTGCAGGATGGCGCTTACGGTAAGGACCTTGATGGTAAGGATGAAAACGGCAACATCCGCCCCTATCAGCTTGGCCACTGGTTCATAGCTATTGATACCGACCACTTCATGGGCGAAGACATTGCCCGTAAGAAGGCAGGCGACATTTGCCGCAGTATGCGTGCTTCTAAGAAGGCCCCCGGTGCTGAGCGCATTTACACCGCAGGTGAAAAAGAGTATGAAATCCGCCTTGCACGTGAAGCAGGTGTTCCGATTAACGAATCTGTACAGAAGGAAATCATTGCTATCCGTGATGAGCTTGGCCTTACTCAGTACAAATTCCCCTGGGAGGACTAATAATGGATATTAGAGCTGAATCTCTTAAGAAGCATTATGAGTGGAATGGTAAGATAGAGGTTATCTCCCGTGCTCCCATTAATACCAGAGAGGATTTATCCTTAGCATACACCCCCGGTGTTGCTGAGCCTTGCCTTGAAATTAACAAGGACATTAACAAGTCTTATGAGCTTACCCGCCGCAGCAACCTTGTTGCAGTTATTACCGATGGCACTGCTATTCTTGGCCTTGGTGACATTGGCCCCGAAGCCGGTATGCCTGTTATGGAAGGTAAATGCGCCCTATTTAAAGCATTCGCTGATGTTGATGCCTTCCCTCTTTGCATTAAATCTAAAGATGTAGATGAGATTGTTCGCACAATCTATCTTCTGTCGGGTTCCTTTGGCGGAATTAACCTTGAGGACATTTCGGCACCCCGCTGCTTTGAAATTGAACAGAAGTTAAAGGAAATCTGCGATATTCCGATTTTCCACGATGACCAGCACGGTACTGCTATTGTTGTTGCCGCCGCACTTATCAATGCTTTAAAGCTTGTTAAGAAGAATATCGGCGAAGTTAAGGTTGTAATTAACGGCGCAGGTTCTGCAGGTATTGCCATTGGTAAGCACCTTATGAATATGGGCGTTAAGAACCTTACTTTCTGCGACCGTTTTGGTATTATATGCGAGGGTGATGAAAACAACAACCCCGCACAGGAAGAAATATCCAAGGTTACCAACCTTGAACACAAGAAGGGTACACTTGCTGATGCACTTTGCGGCGCTGATGTATTTATCGGCGTTTCGGCACCCAACCTTGTTACACCTGAAATGGTAAAAAGTATGGCTGCCGACTGCATTATGTTCCCCATGGCCAACCCCACACCCGAAATTATGCCTGACATTGCTAAGGCAGCAGGTGCAAGAGTTGTTGGTACAGGCCGCTCAGACTTCCCCAACCAGATTAACAATGTGCTTGCATTCCCCGGTATCTTCCGCGGTGCGCTTGACTGCAGAGCTTCCTGTATTAACGAGGAAATGAAGGTTGCTACCTCTTATGCTCTGGCATCCCTTATCCCCGATGATGAAATCAGCGAAGAAAATATTATTGCACCCGCACTTGACAAGAGAGTTGCTCAGGTTGTTGCCGAGGCTGTTATTAAAACCGCTAAGGAAACAGGCGTTGCAAGAATTTAATTTTTAGATTATAATATAACCCAAGACAACATAAACTGTCTTGGGTTTATTATTTTGAAGGAGTTCACTATGAAGACCGAACGCAACATTTTTATTGCATTTCTACTTAATTTATCGTTTTCTGTTTTTGAATTTTTCGGCGGAATAATTACGGGCAGCGTTGCCATTATTTCGGATGCGGTGCACGATGTTGGCGATGCGGCCAGCATTGGTGCTTCCTATTTTTTAGAGCGAAAGAGCAAAAAACAGCCCGATGAAATTTACACCTACGGATACACAAGGTATTCGGTTATTGGCAGCGTTATTACAACCTTAATTCTTCTTGTAGGTTCTGCCGCTGTTATTTATAATGCGATAATCAGAATAATTAATCCTACCGAAATTAACTATAACGGAATGATTATTTTCGCTATTGTGGGTGTGGTTGTTAACCTTGCAGCTGCATTCTTTACCCGCGAGGGAGATTCCCTTAACCAAAAGGCGGTAAATCTCCATATGCTTGAGGATGTGCTTGGTTGGATTGTTGTACTTATTGGTGCTGTGGTTATGCGCTTTACAGATATTAGGATTATTGACCCGATTATGTCTATAGGCGTGGCACTTTTCATATTTATTAATGCTATTAGGAACCTTAAGGATGCTGTTGATTTATTCCTTGAAAAAGCACCCGAAAATGTTGATGTTGGCGAAATTAAAGAACACATAAGCAAAATTGATGGTGTGCTGAATGTTCACCACATTCACATTTGGAGTATGGATGGCCACAATAATTTTGCCACTATGCACATTGTTACAAATGCCGACCACCACAAAGTTAAAGATGCAGTGCGCGAAGAACTGAAAGAACACGGAATTGGGCACGCAACACTTGAGCTTGAAGCCGAAGGCGAGCACTGCCGCAATGAACACTGCCATAGTGAACCCGAAAGCCATGGTCATCACCACCATCATCATCACCATTAAAAAAGTAACCACCGTTCTTTTGAACGGTGGTTTTGTTTTAATAGTAAAGTTTTTCTTCGCTCCAATTTGCAAGTACATTTGCCATATCGGTAGCAATTTTTTTGGCGTCCTCAAGGTCGTGCTCCAAATAATTGCCACATTCTATTGCCGTGGTGCCCGGGATTTCGCCCTTGAATTCCTTTATAAAGTTCATAGAATCAAGAACTATGGAAATGGCCTGGCTATATGAAACGCTATCCCTTGTTAAAAAGTAAAAGCCTGTTCGGCAACCCATTGGGCCTACATATATAATACTGTTGGCAAAGGTGGTATTTCTTGCAAAGGTTGCAAACAGATGCTCTATAGTATGGGCGGCGGCATAGGGCAGGTAGTCTCCCCCATTCGGCTTCTTCATACGGACATCATAGGTAATAACATCGCCATCTATTCGGGATATGTACATTCCTTTGTCTATTTTATTGTGGTCTACAGTAAAACTTGCAATTTTCTTCATTGATATCCCTCCACCGCTAAAGCGGTCCCCCTCCCTAAAGGCTTGGGAGGCTATGTAAAAAATATGACAGGACTTTGGTCCTGCCATATTGGTTTTATTCTGTTGTGTAGTTATCGAAATAGCCCTGAATAAATACGATAGGTGTTCCCTTATCGCCCGAACCGGAGGTTAAGTCGCAAAGAGAACCGATAAGGTCGGTAAGTCTTCTGGGAGTTGTACCCTCCGAAGCCATTTGGCCTACAAGGTCGCTATCCTTTTCGGTAATCTTTTGTTTGATAGCCTCTTTGAGTGCATCGCCCGAAAGGCTTGCAAATTCGTTATCGGCAAGGTATTTAAGCTTAAGTTCGTTGGGGGTACCCTCAAGGCCTGCTGTATATGCAGGGGAAACAACCGGGTCGGCAAGTTCCCAAATTTTACCAACAGGGTCCTTAAATGCGCCATCGCCATAAACCATAACCTCAACAGTTTTGCCTGTGGCGGCCTTGATTTTAGCCTGAATTGCATCAACCACAGGCTGGCAATCTCTGGGGAAGAGCTTAATCTGGTCTTCGGTAGCCTTGTTAGAACCAAGGAGACCATAGTTTTCGTTAAAGCCGCTTCCGTTTATGGGCTGGCTTAAGATTTCATCTAAACCGAAGAGCTTTTCGGCGCCTGCAGCTGCAAGGAGGCGACGGGTGCGCTTTCTTGTGTGGATATCGCAGTAAAGAACATTCTTTGTATAGTTAAGAATTGCTCTGGGGTCGTTAGCGAAGATTATTTCAGCCTCTGCGCCGCTTTCGCGTATGAGGGTTTCGTAATATTCTACATAATCAACACCGGTAAAGGTGTGCTTTTCATAACCGAAAAGCTTACGGTAGGTTTCAAGGTCTAAAACATCCTTGTAAGGGTCTACGCCGTTTTCATCCATTGCATCGAGCGAAATAAGATGGTTTCCAACTTCATCGGAAGGATAGGAAAGCATTAAAACAACCTTTTTAGCGCCCGAAGCTATACCGCGAAGACAAATAGCAAAACGGTTACGGCTGAGTATTGGGAAAATAACACCAACGGTATCTCCGCCGAATTTTGCCTTAACATCGGCTGCGATATCGGCAGTTGTAGCGTAGTTACCCTGAGCACGGGCAACTATTGCCTCGGTCATTGCAACTATATCACGGTCGTGAATTTCGAAGCCATCACACTTTGCGGCCTCTAAAATAGAATCGGTAACAATATCTACAATATTATCTCCGTTTCTGATGATGGGTGCTCTTACACCCCTGGAAATTGTGCCGACCATACGGCTCATATTTCAACACTCCTTGTTGCCGTTTTGGGTACGGCAAAAAATTACTGTATGATTATATCAAAAAATAATGCTTTTGTAAATAAAATTATTAAAATTTTCTATAGATTATTTTAAACAAAATTTTATTAGAATATTTATACCAAAACTATATTTTTTACAAAGAGACTCAAATTCCCTTGAAGATGCAAAAAAAATACAATATAATGATAGTATCCATACTTTTCAAGGAGAGGCTTATGATATACCTTTTGGAAGATGATGCTAATATCAGAAATTTTGTGGGGTACGCCCTTAATAATTCAGGGCTTGCAACAAAGGGTTTTGAAAAGCCTTCGGAATTTTGGAAAGCCTTAGACAAGGAAATTCCGCAGCTTTTGTTACTTGACCTTATGTTACCCGAAGAGGATGGACTTAAAGTTTTAAGCAAGCTCCGCCACAACAGCTTCACCAAAAATCTTCCCGTTATTCTTCTTACCGCTAAAGGCACGGAATACGATAAGGTGATTGGTTTTGATTCGGGTGCGGATGATTACATAACCAAGCCGTTTAGTATGCTTGAGCTTATGGCTCGCATAAAGGCCTTGCTTCGCCGCGCCGACCCCAAAAGAGACACTAACGAATATAATGTTGGCTCGCTTTCAGTTAACCCCTCGAAGCATACTGTTAAGGTTAACGGGGAAGATATTGCCCTTACCTTTAAAGAATTCGAGCTTCTTTATTTGCTAATTTCGGACAAAGGCACGGTTTTTACCCGTGATGATATTTTGCGCAGGGTGTGGGGCTTTGAATTTGATGGAGAAAGCAGGACTGTTGATGTTCATATAAGAACACTTCGTGCAAAACTTGGAGAAAGCGGCTCGCTTATTGAAACGGTAAGAGGAATGGGATATAAAATAGGAGGAGAAGAAGCTTGAAAAAGAAAATTTACTTTTTTATAGTGCTTACCGCTTTTATTGCTTTCCTTTTTGCATTTATTCCTATGCTGACCTTAACTGTGTTTAATGTAAGTGAAACTGTTTCAATAATAATTGCCGCCGCCTCGCTGCTGCTTGCAATTATTGCCGTGCCCTTGCTTGCCAATGCTTTTAGCAAAAAAATTGTGAAGCCTATAGATGAGCTTGACCTGGAAAGCCCAAGGATTGATAAAAGTTATTTTGAAATAGATAATCTTATAAGAAAAATCGGGCGCCAAAACCGACTTATAGACCAGCAAATGATTGACCTCAGGCGCAGGCAGGTAGAGTTTAACGCCATTACCGAAAATATGGCTGAGGGTATAGTGATTTTAGACAATAAATCAGAAATTCTTTCCTATAACAGCGCGGCTTTACGCATACTCGGTTCGGAAAATGTAAAAGAGGGCGAGCATTTCATATCACTTAGCCGAAGCAGAAGATTTGTAGCTGCCGTTAACGATGCTTTTGAGGGCAATCACGGGGAGGTTAATATTACACTTGGCTCGCAGGTGTACCAGATATTCGCAAACCCCGTAATGATTGAAAATCAGGTGAACGGCGCAGTGATTGTTATGCTTGATATTACCGAAAAGGAAAAGCGTGAAGAAATGCGCCGAGAGTTTACTTCAAATGTATCCCACGAGCTTAAAACTCCGCTTACCACAATTTCGGGGATATCCGAAATGTTTATGAGCGGAATGATTGCAGTGGCCGACATTCCCAAGTTTGCAAAAAACATTCATGATGAGTCCACACGCCTTTTAAACCTTATTAACGATATAATCAAGCTATCCCGTCTTGATGAAGCTAATATTCCCGACAGCAAGGAAGAGGTTAATTTAGCCGACCTTGCAGAAGAAACTAGACAAAGACTTTCTATTGCAGCTGCAGAGCGTGATATTGAAATTACTGTTGCAGCCAAGCCTGTTACTGTTTTAGGCAACCGTTCGGTTCTAAGCGAAATGATTTATAATTTAACCGATAACGCCATAAAATATAATAAAGAAGGCGGCAAGGTTAAAATTGAGATAGTTTTGCAGGAGGGCAAAAAGCTAATTCGGGTATCGGACACGGGAATAGGTATCCCGCCGGAATATACGGGTAGAATATTCGAGCGTTTTTATCGTGTTGACAAAAGTCATTCACGCGAGGTTGGCGGCACAGGTCTTGGCCTTTCTATTGTTAAACACGCGGCGGAATACCACGGTGCCACTCTTAATGTGGAGAGTATTGTTGACAAAGGCACTGTTATTTCTGTTATATTTAAAGACTGATTACAGCCGTTTCTTCTTACTATTTGAAGAAACGGCTTTTAATATTTAACATACCTTTTACAAAACTCCCCTTTTATTTGAATTTTTTGTATGATAGAATAAACTTGTAAAATTTGGCAATCTATTATTCTTAGCGAAAGCGAGGCATATATATGAATTTATTTGATGTGTTGGCCCTCATTGGCGGTTTGGCGCTTTTCCTTTTTGGTATGCAGCTTATGGGAAACGCGCTTGAGAAAAAAGCCGGTGGCCAACTGAAAAAGGTTTTAGAAAAAATGACCGATAACACACTTAAGGGCTTTTTACTTGGTATGCTTGTAACCTGCGTTATACAATCATCCTCGGCAACAACAGTAATGGTTGTGGGCTTTGTTAACTCGGGTATTATGAAGCTGCGCCAAGCAATTTCAATTATTATGGGCGCAAACATAGGTACAACCATTACCGCCTGGATTTTAAGCCTTACGGGTGTTTCGGGTGATGCTTGGTATATTCAGTTATTCAAGCCATCCTCATTCGTTCCGATATTAGCGCTTATCGGCGTTATATTCTTTATATTCCTCAAATCCAATAAGAAAAAGGATACCGGTGTAATTCTTTTGGGCTTTGCAACCCTTATGACCGGTATGCAGGCTATGTCTGATGCTGTTGCGGGACTTAAGGATGTACCCGAATTTGCAAACATATTAACCCTATTTACCAACCCCATTTTAGGTGTTATTGCAGGTGCTGTGCTTACTGCTGTTATTCAGTCTTCCTCGGCATCGGTTGGTATTTTGCAGGCCTTATCTTCAACAGGCGCTATTTCCTTTGGTGCCGCAGTTCCCATTATTATGGGTCAAAACATCGGTACCTGCGCTACTGCGCTTATTTCCTGTATTGGTGCTAACAAGAATGCAAAGCGCACCGCTTTTGTTCACCTCTATTTCAACGTTATAGGCACTGTTGTTTTACTTGTTGCCTTTACAATTGCAAAATCTGTATTTGACCTTTATTTCCTTGACGGCATTGCAATTGATGGCTTCTGGATTGCGATTGTACATTCGGCATTTAACATTGTTTGTACCGTACTTTGGTTCCCCTTCACACGTTATCTTGAAAAGCTCGCCTGTATCACCGTTCGTGATACAGATGAAAAAGAGCGTTATGAAATGTTGGACGAGCGTTTATTTGCAACACCTGCTGTTGCAGTTGACCGTTGCAAGTCGGTTGCAGAAACCATGGCTGAAATTTCGGTTGATACAATAAGCAAGTCATTTTCTCTTCTTGATGATTACAACGAAAATGTATATGCGGCGGTTATTAAGGGTGAGGACAAGGTTGACAAGTATGAGGACAGGCTTGGCTCCTACCTTGTAAAGGTTTCTTCCCTTGAGCTCAGCGTTGAAGACAGTGTTGAAGCTACAAGACTGCTTCATATAATTAATGACTTCGAAAGAATTTCCGACCACGCAGTTAACGTTTTACAGTCGGCGGAAGAAATAAGTGAGAAGAAGCTTCAGTTCTCGGGCGATGCCAAGAGAGAGCTTTCGGTTATGATTAACGCTGTAAAAGAAATTGTTAATTTGGCCTATGATTCCTTTATTAACAAAAATCTTGACAGTGCCATTCAGGTTGAACCCTTAGAGCAGGTTGTTGATAATCTTAAGGATTCTATTAAGAGCCGCCATATTGCAAGACTTCAAAAGGGCGAATGCACCATTGAGCTTGGTTTTGTTTTAACCGACCTGCTTACAAACCTTGAGCGTGTTTCCGACCACTGCTCTAACATTGCGGGCTGTATGCTGGAACTTGCCCACAAGGATTTGGCAATTCACGAATATCTGCGCGCTGTAAAAGAAGGAAACAAAGAAGAATACAGACACTATTTTGATTACTTCAATATGAAATACAACATTGAAAAATAAATAAAAAAAGTCTCCGACAGGAGACTTTTTTTATTGCTATATTTTCATAAATCTGTTAAACATACTTTCGCCCAGCATTCTGAGGTATACTGCGCTGTAAAGCTCTTTAACCCGCCTGGGAGTAATACCCGTTGGATAGGTTAGAATTGTGTAATCCACGCCAAAGAGGTTGGAGTTTACCCCGGTAAGGGTAAAGCCCGCCCTGGTGTAGAAATTAATTCTTCTTTGCCTTTGAATTTTTTCGGCCTCGGCCTGCGCAACTTCTACATCTTCACATTCAATGATTATGTATTTATCTTTGGCAATGCTTTTTAAAAAATCAAGGGTTTGGCTACCTATTCCCTGCCCGCGAAGTTTTGGGTTTACGGCCAGGTAATCTACCAGCAGCCCCTGACCGTTCTGGCAAACCGAAAAATAAGAAAGCACCTTGTCACACTGCCGCAAGGCATAGAAGGTGCATGTGCCATCTTCCACCATAGAGAGGATGTGGGCTAAGGGTTTTAACTCATCACCGGGAAAATCGAAGACCATATATTCATTATAAATTGCTGTTATTTGCTGATTGTTTTGTACCTGAAACATTTTACCACGTCCATTTTTTATTATACCATAGTTAAAAATCGTAGTCAATAGTTTTAAAAATTATTTATTTTTCACAAAAATTATTAACTTTTTGCTTGACATTTGTGAAAATGTATGGTATATTAAAGATGCAAAAGATAAGAACTTAAAAAAATCTTGGAAAGGAAAGGACTGATACCCGATGAGAAGGGAAACAGAACCGAAAAGGTACCCCGAAATCTAATAGAAAGGCGTGAGTCCAAAGTACAATTAAGTTTTTATTCCGACCAAAAATAAATTTAAAGGTGTGAGTCCGAAAGTTTAGTTAGTTTGATTTTTAAACCAAATAACTGAAAGGATTTAGTCCAATGACTTAAATTATCAAGCCGACCTTGCAAAAAAGGTCGGCTTTTCTTATTGCAATGCTCCCCTTTTGGGGGTATAATATTTTTTGTGAGGTGAAAACTTTGAAAATTCTTGTTGTTTTTACAGGCGGCACCATTGGCAGCACCGTTCAGGATGGTTGGATTTCTACCGATAAATCGGCCAAATACACCCTTATTAAAACATATAAAGAAAAATATGGTAACAGCACCGAATTTGTTACCGCAGAGCCATATTATCTGCTTAGTGAAAATTCAGGTGCTAAAAATCTTAATTTGCTTACCGAGTGTGTGGCTGATGCCGTAAACAGGGACTACGATGGAATTATTATCACCCACGGAACCGATTCGCTTCATTTCACAGCGGCCGCTGTTAAGTGCGCTTTTTCGGGCGCCGATATTCCGATAGTTTTTGTTTCGGCAAATTATCCGCTTAATGATACCCGCTCTAACGGGAATGCCAATTTTGAGGGTGCTGTGGCGCTTATTGAAAGCGGCGTTAGGTTTGGGGTTTATATTTCTTACAAAAACCCCGACGGACAGCATTTTATTCACAAGGCAGAAAATGCCCTTGCCTTTAACGAAACCGATGACAGTATTTTCAGCCTGAACGGCAAGCCATTTGCCACCTACTGTGGCGGCAAAATAGAGCGTTTTGAAGAGCCCCAAAAGGGCGCTGACATTAACCCTGTACCGCTTTGCGAAAACCCGAAAATTCTTGTTATAAGCACCATGCCCGGAGATGATTTTGCATATAATGTAAGCAGGTACAATGCTGTTATTTTAAGGCCGTATCATTCTGGAACGGTTAACAACCAAAATCCTTTATTTATAAGGTTTTTGGAAAACTGCCAAAAGCAGGATATTCCCGTATTTTTGGCAAATGCACCTATGGGCACAACCTATGATACCGCAAAGGAGCTTAGCAGTATTGGCATTATTCCCCTGCCCTTTACCACCTTTGCTTATGTTTATATGAAGCTTTGGTTTGCTATTAGCCAAAATAAAAATTTGAAAAATTTGTTTTAGCATAAAACTAAACCCTCTGCCCAAAATAATGGCGGAGGGATTTTTTATGAAGGACAAAAAAACACCATCTTCAAACGATTATTCTAAACACCCCGATACTTCTTTTGACCTTGTGAACAAGTACGGCACCTATGAAATTCAGCCTACAGCCGATACCGACAACCCCTTTCCCCACATTGCACAGGGTTTGCCGCCAACCGCTAAAAGAGCCAAAAGGCAGGAAGAAAGAAAAACACGCGAAGATGCTTTTTAAATGAAAAACCGTTTCCCAAAAGGAAACGGTTTTTTGTTATTTTGTTGATTTAAGCACCGTATTAACAAGGGTGTTATCGTAAAAATAGAAGTCTAGCAGAGTATCGGTGTATTCAACACGGAAAATCATAAGGCCTTCAATAGAAACTGCAAGGAAGATTTCTTCATCTTTGGTGGCATTAAAGGTTTCTCCCTTTTTGCCAACACTGCTTTCAACCTCTTGCTTGGTTGTGATACCAACCTTAAAGCCTAAAACATCGGCATCGGTTGCAATTGCCACAATGCCCTTATCCTCATTTTTATTTTCATAATAAAAGCGACAGTCGGCCACATCTATTTCGGTGTATTTACCCTTTAAATCTAAATCGTAAAAAGGAATTTTTTCATCGCTGTGGATGTGGTCTTCCTCGGTTTCCTCTTTATGGGCAGCCTTGTAATCATCGGAAAGCTTTTTATAATGCTCCTTAACCTCTTTGGGTGAAGCGCCCAGACCGAACTTGGATACGCTGAGTTTTCCGCTTTCGGCGGCTTTTTGAACCTCGCTTATTTCTTGATTTTGGGAGGAGGCATCATTTTTAGATGTTCCGCAGCCCCAAAGACAAAGCATACTAAGGGCTAAAACTAAGCATAACAGTTTTTTCATATTACTGCTTCTCCTTTAAAAGTTTTTCTCTTAAATCCCAAAGTTCCTGAGACAGGTCGACATAGTAGGTGTGGGGGTTTTCGAAACGCTTAACCTCATCCCAAAGATTATCTACACACTGCTTACGATATTTGGAAATTTCCTTAACCGAGGGCGAGGTGTATACCTGCTTACCGTTTTCCACAATTTTAATTTGAAGCTTTTTAGCTATAAAATTGGTAATGGTTTTTCTTTTCCAGGTATGAACGGGGTCGAAAATCTCGTACGGTTTAGTATCACCAATTTTCTCGTAATTCATACAAATAACATCGGCCAAGGCTTTGCCTGTTTCGTTATCGTAAAGTCGCCACGGGATTTTAACACCGGGAAGTGTGATTTTTGCAATATTTTCACTGATTTTAATTTTAGGAATAATTGTTCCGTCGGGATGTTCAACGGCGGCCAGCTTATATACTCCGCCGAAAACGGCCTCGCTTGATGCGGTAATAAGGCGTTCGCCAACACCGAAGGAAGAAATCTTTGCTCCCTGGTTATCAAGCTCCTTAATAAGGTGTTCATCCAGAGAGTTGGAAACAACTATTGCGCAGTCGGGGTAGCCTGCATCATCAAGCGCCTTGCGGATTTTTTTAGAAAGATACGCAATATCTCCGCTATCAATTCTAACCCCCTTGGGGCGGCAACCGAGAGGCTTTAACACCTCATCAAAACAGCGGATTGCATTGGGAAGGCCCGACTTTAAAACATTGAAGGTATCAATAAGCAGAGTACAGCTATCGGGGTATTTTTCGGCATAGGTTTTAAAGGCAGTATACTCATCGGGGTAAAGCTGAACCCAGCTGTGAGCCATTGTTCCCGAAACGGGTACGCCAAAATCCTGTGCGGTTTTAACGTTAGATGTACCCAGCGCACCGCCGATAATTGCAGCACGAGCACCGTAGTAAGCGGCATCGTACCCGTGGGCACGGCGTGCACCGAATTCCATTACCGGCCTTGCACCTGCAACCGAGCAAATACGGTTGGCCTTGGTTGCAATAAGGGACTGATGGTTAATGGTTAAAAGCACCATTGTTTCTACAATAAAGGCCTGCATTGCGGGGCCGCGTACTGTTACGATAGGCTCCATTGGGAAAATGGGTGTGCCTTCGGGTACAGCCCAAACATCGCATGCAAATTCAAAGTCTTTAAGATAATCTAAAAATTCATCGCAAAAGAGGTTTAGCGAACGAAGATAGTTTATATCATCTCCGGTAAAGTGCAGGTTGTTAAAATATTCGATAAGCTGTTCAAGACCTGCCATTATGGCATAACCGCCGTTATCGGGCACGCGGCGGAAGAACATATCGAAATATGTTACGGTATCTCTCATATCGCTTTGAAAAATACCGTTAGCCATTGTCATTTCATAAAGGTCTAAAAGCATTGAAAGGTTATGTTTCCTCATTTTTAACTCCATTCTATTCGGGTTATCCAAACTTATGCGGTTTTTCCTGACCGTTTATAATAATATCGCGTTCTTTTAAGATGCGGCCCGTTTTGATAATGCCCGAAAGGCGGCTGCTATCATTACGGGTGACCGCTTCTTTATAATCTTGAAGGTTTCTTATAAGAATATCTATCTCATAAAGCAGATTTTCTTTATTTTGAAGGAAAAGCTGCGACCACAGGTTTTCATCTACACTGGCAACACGGGACACATCGTGATAGCTGCCTGCCGAATAACCCTTATGGGTTGCGCTTGTAGGGGAGTTCATATATGCGCCTGCAAGAATGTGGGGTATCTGAGAGGTATAGGCTATCATTTTATCGTGATATTCGGGGGATGTTATTGTTACATCACTACAGCCGATATCCAGTGCCATTTGCGAAAGTATGTTAAGTGCTTCTTTATTGGTATTTACCGTTTCGGTAAAGATATAACTGCGGTTAAAGAAGAGGTCTTCGGTGGAATAGTCGTATCCGCTTCTTTCTCTACCTGCCATGGGGTGCCCGCCAATGAAGTGAACGCCATATTCCCGTCCTACCGCTTCGCCCTTTTTTACAAGCTCTGCCTTAACGCCGCAAATATCGGTTAATATGCTTCCCTTTTTAAGAAGCGTGGGCAGAGTTTTAAAGAGGTCGTATGTAACATTGGGGTTAACCGCTAAAACGGTTATGTCGGCATCTAGCGGAGATGCGCCATCCCAAATTTCATCTACTGCTTTATCGGCCAAAGCGCGCTGGCTGATATCGGTGGTTCGATTATATCCGATTACATAATATTTGCCCGATTTTTTAAGAGCTTTTACAATGGAGCCACCCATTATACCAAGACCGATTACCGCTACTTTTTGCATTGTTTATCACCTTTGAACTTTGATTGTGATTATTTTAACACATTTTTTTCAATATTACAAGTAATAGGGGTGATAGTTTGACATATTTTTACACCAGTTGTATTGACTAAAAAGACAAATAAATATATAATTAAGTAAATTATGATTTTGAGGAGAGTTCAAATGATAAACTTAAAAATTGCTCAACTTGTAAATTACGCTCTTAAAACTGCGCTTATTGAAGATGCAGATAAGGTGTACATAACAAATCAGCTTTTAGATGCGCTTCAGCTTGATGATTATACCGAGCCTGAAGCCACACCCGAAGCCGAACTGGAGGATATTTTAGGCGGTATTTTAGATTACGCTGTGGAAAAAGGCATTATTGAAGACAGCATTGTTTACCGCGACCTTTTTGATACAAAGCTTATGGGTATTTTAACCCCAAGACCATCGGCTGTTCAAAAGAAGTTCTTTGAGCTTTACGATAAGGACCCTGCAGCCGCTACCGATTGGTATTATAAACTTAGCGGAGATACCGATTATATCCGCCGCTACAGGGTTGCAAAGGATATGAAATGGACCCTTGACACCGATTACGGCGTTATGGATATTACAATTAACCTTTCAAAGCCCGAAAAGGACCCTAAGGCTATTGCTGCGGCGAAAAACGCTGCACAATCAAGTTACCCTAAATGCCAGCTTTGCAAGGAAAATGAGGGTTATGCCGGCAGAGTAAATCATCCTGCACGCCAAAACCACAGGATTATTCCCATAACCATTGATAATAAGCCCTGGTGTATGCAGTATTCCCCTTATGTTTACTATAACGAGCACTGCATTGTTTTCGACAGCGGACACAACCCCATGTCTATAAACCCCGGCACCTTCAGAAAGCTTTTAAGCTTTGTGGAAAAGTTCCCCCACTATTTTGTTGGCTCTAATGCCGACCTTCCCATTGTTGGCGGTTCTATTCTTACCCACGACCATTTTCAGGGTGGCGGCTACACCTTTGCTATGGCAAAGGCACCTATTGAAACCGAGTTTGCTTTTGATGGTTTTAGCGATGTTAAAGCAGGTATTGTTAAGTGGCCTATGTCTGTTATTAGACTTAGCGGCAAGGAAATTGAGCGTATTTGTCTTCTTGCCGATAAGATTTTAGCCGCTTGGCGCGGTTACACCGATGAAGCTGCGTTTGTTTTTGCTTTTTCGGGCGATACCCCACACAACACCATTACACCCATTGCTAGGAAAAACGGCGAAAACTATGAGCTTGATTTAGTGCTTAGAAACAACATTACAACCGATGAGCATCCTGCAGGAGTATACCATCCTCATGCCGAGCTTCACCACATAAAGAAGGAAAACATCGGACTTATTGAGGTTATGGGCCTGGCCGTTCTTCCTGCTCGCCTTAAGGTAGAGCTTGCTGCTGTTGCCGATGGGCTTTTAAGCGGAGAAGACCTTTATAAGAGTCCCCTTACAGCCGCTCATGCCGAGTGGGCTTATGAAATTGCAAAGAACTACAGCCTTACAAAAGAGAATGCACTTGATATTATTAAGCTTGAAACGGGCAAGGTTTTTGAAAAGTGCCTTGAGCACGCAGGCGTATATGCCAGAAACGATGAAGGTAAGAAAGCCTTTATACGCTTCCTTGAAACTGTAAAATAATATGACCTTTTTAAATAATTTTTACACTGTATTTATACAGGTGCTTATTCTTTTCGTGTTTATGGGCTTTGGCTTTATTGGCGAAAAGCGAAGATTTATAACCGAAGAGGGCTCCAAGGTTATGAGCGATATTCTTCTTAACTTTGTTACCCCCTGCCTTATTATCAATTCACTTAATATTTCCTTTGACAAAACCAAATTCCGTGGAATTATTATTTGCGTTGTTGCCTATTTATCTATACAAATTGTGTGTGCCGTGATTGCCACATTGGTCTTCCGTGGCGGCGAAGAAAAAAGCCGACTTGTTATGCGCTTTGCACTGGTGTTTTCCAATGTCGGTTATATGGGAATACCACTTCAAAAAGCGGTGCTTGGTAATGAGGGTGTCTTTTATGGTTCGGTTTGTGTTGCCATGTTCAACGTTTTTGTTTGGACCTACGGTATTATTTGTATGGGCGGCAAGAACAGTCAAATGTCGCTTAGAAAGCTTATACTTAACCCCGGAATTATAGCGGTTACCATAGGCTTTATACTCTTTATCTTTTCTGTAAAGCTGCCCACCCCCATTTCTTCGGCTATTTCGGGAATGGCGGCGCTTAACACCCCTATTGCAATGATGGTAATTGGCTTTAACCTGGCCAGAAGTAATATACTTTCGGCCCTTAAGGATAAGCGTGTTTATTTAGTTTCGGCCTTAAGGCTTATACTGGTTCCGCTTACCGCTTTGTTTGTACTGCTTGCCCTTGGGCTTCGCGGAACAATACTTATCTCGCTGATTATTGCGGCCAGCGCCCCTGTGGCGGCGGTAACCACCGTATTTTCGGTTAAATATGAGCGCGATACCGAGCTGTCGGTTAAGCTGGTTGCCTTTTCAACCCTTTTATCTATTCTAACTATGTCGGCCATAGTTGCGCTGGCACAATTATTCTAAGAGGTTTTGTATGGAAAAAATATATACTATACCCGTTAATGAGGCTTTTGATGCCTGTGCCGAAGACAAGGAAAAGGGCTGCCCCTTTTGTGAAATGTACCGTTGCCTTGAGAAAAAGGAGCTTGAGATTATTCTTGGCGCATCAATGATGGAGCCCGATATACGCATTAAAACAAACGAAATGGGCTTTTGTAACAAGCATTTTACAATGATGCTTAAAAGGAAAAACCGACTTGGCCTTGCCCTTATGCTTGAAAGCCATCTGGACCACCTTAAGAAGGAGGCAAGCGGTGTTAACGGCCTTAAGAAAATAGGTAAAATAAACGACAGCTGTTATGTTTGTTCCAGAATTAATAATAATTTTGATAAAATGTTTGAAACGGCAGTCTGGCTTTATGATAAGGATAAAGCCTTTGAAGAAAAAACAAGAAATCAAAGTTATTTTTGCATGCACCATTACCACAAATTTTTAACTGCAGGCAAGGGTGTGCTTAACAAAAGAAAATATGCCGATTTTGAGGCTTTGGTACAAAAGGTTAACGCAGATTACCTTGAAACGCTACAAGCCGATGTAAGCTGGTTTTGTAAAAAATTTGATTACAGATTTAAAGATGAGCCTTGGGGCAATTCAAAAGATTCACCCGAAAGAGCAATTAAATTTTTAACCGGCAGCAATGAAGCAGAAGAATAAACAAAACAACCCCCGATAGATTTTCTATCGGGGGTTTAAATTTTAATCTATATCTTTTCCGCAGCAGCGTTTGTATTTTTTACCGCTTCCGCAGGGGCAAAATGCATTCTTGCTTACAACGCCCTTACCTCTTACTGTTTTGCTGTCTCCCGTAGAGGTTTCCTGTGCAACCTTTTCCCTTTTAACCTCTTCATCCTTACGAATTCTAACGGTTAAAACGGCGCGCGCGGTTTGCTCGCGAATGGCATCTGTCATAGCAGAGAACATATCAAAGCCCTCGTTACGGTACTCTATAACAGGGTTGTGCTGACCATAGGCGCGAAGGTTAATGCCCTGCTTTAACTGGTCCATAGCATCGATATGCTCCATCCAGTTAATATCTACGCTCTTAAGCAGCATTACCCTTTCAAGCTCGCGCATAACCTCGCTTGAATATTCGGCTTCCCTTGCGGCATAAAGCTCGGCAGCCCTTTGCTTTATGGTGTTTAAAACATCCTCTTCCTCGAGAGACTGGAACTCTTCCTTTGTATACACAAGGTCGCCCTGCTTTAAAAGCCAGCCGAAGGTTTCGCGGAGGCCATCAAGATTCCAGTCATCTGCAACCTCCTCGGCGCAGTAGTGCTTAACCTCGTTTTCGATAAATCCGTTTATCATTTTGCCGACAGTTTCGTGTATATCCTCGCCATCGAGCACCTGATTACGCTGGGAATAGATAAGCTCTCTTTGGCGGTTCATAACATCATCGTATTCCAAAACGGTTTTACGGATTGCAAAGTTTCTTGCCTCTATTTTGCCCTGAGCCGATTCAATAGTTTTGGAAAGCATACCGTTTTGAAGCGGCATATTTTCATCTACATTAAGGGTGTTCATAATGGCGGTCATACGCTCGCCACCGAAGAGTCGCATAAGGTCGTCTTCAAGGGATACGTAAAAGCGGGTTGTACCAGGGTCCCCTTGTCGGCCTGCACGGCCGCGAAGCTGGTTGTCTATACGGCGCGATTCGTGGCGTTCGGTACCAATTATGAAAAGTCCGCCTGCCTGCCTTACCTTTTCGGCTTCGGGTGCAATTTGGGCCTTAAACTGAGCGTTAAGCTCGGAAAATTCTTTGCGGGCGCTAAGTATGGTGTCATCGGCTGTTTCGCCATAGCCTGTGGCTTCGGCAATAACCTCATCGGAATAGCCGCGGTGTTTAAGCTCGGACTTTGCTAAATATTCGGCATTACCGCCAAGCATAATATCGGTACCACGGCCTGCCATATTGGTGGCGATGGTAACAGCGCCGAACTTACCTGCCTGCGCAATGATTTCGGCTTCCTTTTCGTGGTGTTTTGCATTAAGCACATTATGGGCAATGCCCCTGCGCTTAAGCATATTGCTTAAAATTTCGGATTTTTCGATGGTAACTGTACCAACCAGCACCGGTTGACCCTTTTGGTTGCATTCTGCAACTGCATCTACAACGGCGGCAAATTTAGCCCTTTCGGTTTTGTAAACAACATCGGGTTCATCGGTTCTTATAACCGGCTTATTGGTAGGAATTTCAATAACATCGAGCTTATAAATTTCCCTGAATTCACTCTCTTCGGTCATAGCGGTACCCGTCATACCCGAAAGCTTGCTGTATAAACGGAAGAAGTTCTGGAAGGTAATGGATGCCAAGGTTTTGGATTCGTGGGCAACGGTTACACCTTCCTTTGCCTCTATTGCCTGATGCAGACCTTCGTTATAACGGCGGCCAAACATAAGGCGGCCGGTGAATTCATCTACAATTATAACCTCGCCATCTTTAACAACATAGTCAACATCGCGGCGCATAATACCGTGGGCACGAATGGCCTGCTGAATGTGGTGGGAAATTGTTATATTGTCGGCATCGTTAAGGTTTTCAAGGCCAAAGTATTCCTCGGCCTTTTTAACGCCTGCCGGGGTTAGCACGCAGGTTTTTGCCTTTTCATCTACAACATAGTCGCCATCGAAGTTTTGCTCTTCATCTGACTGCTTATCGTTGGTTTCCTTAACCTTAACACACCTAAGACCCCTTGCAAAGCGGTTTGCCTTTGTGTAAAGCTCGGTAGAGGCTTCGCCCTGACCCGAAATGATAAGTGGGGTTCTTGCTTCATCGATTAAGATAGAGTCCACCTCATCGACAATGGCGAAATTAAAGCCCCTTTGAACGCGCTCTTCCTTATAGATTACCATATTGTCGCGCAGGTAATCGAAGCCGAGCTCGTTATTGGTGCAGTAGGTTATATCGGCATTATAGGCCTCGCGCTTTTGGGTGCCGTTCATTCCGTGGACAATAAGACCTACTGTGAGCCCCATAAAGCGGTAAAGCTTGCCCATCCATTCGCTGTCGCGCTTGGCAAGGTAATCGTTAACGGTTACAATGTGAACACCCTTGCCCGAAATGGCATTAAGGTAGGCCGGCAGGGTTGCAACCAAGGTTTTACCTTCGCCCGTTTTCATTTCGCTGATACGACCCTGATGAAGGATAATACCACCGATAATTTGCACGGGGAAATGGCGCATACCAAGCACGCGGTCGGATGCTTCGCGGCAGGCGGCAAAGGCTTCGGGTAAAAGGCTGTCTAGCGTTTCTCCGTTTGCGTAGCGGTTTTTAAAATCAACCGTTTTATGCTGAAGTTCCTCATCGCTTAAGGCACGGTATTCTTCTTCAAAATCGAGCACGGCCTGCTGCAAATGCTTTATTCTTTTAATTTCCTTTTCGCTGTAATTTCCGAAAAGTCTGGTTAACATACTCATTATATTACCTCTTGGAAACATTTTTTGCTGATTTATAGCAAATATATAATACATTATACTTGAAATTTATTAAAAAATAAAGTATAAATTGTAAATAAGAGAAAAAAGTGTTATACTCTTTTAAAAGGGGTGCTTAAAATGGATTTTAAAGATTTTAAAAGAATAGTTATTAAGGTTGGTTCCTCTACCCTGACCTATGAAAACGGCAAGCCTAACCTCCGCCATATTGAACAGCTGTGCAGAGTTGTTTCCGACCTTAAAAACCGTGATATAGAGGTTATTATTGTGTCTTCGGGCGCGGTTGCAGTTGGTGTTAACAGACTTCGCCTCCCCTGCCGCCCAAGTGATACCAAGGGTAAGCAGGCTGCGGCTGCTGTTGGCCAATGCGACCTTATGAGCATTTACGACCGAAATTTTGCCGAATACGGCTATGTTTCGGCACAAATACTGCTTAACCGCGATGTTATTGAACATGAGGACCGCAAGACAAACATTATCAACACCTTCAGAGCTCTGCTTGATTTTGGAGCTATCCCCATTGTTAATGAAAACGACTCGGTATCGGTTGAGGAGCTTGTATTCGGCGATAATGATAATCTTTCGGCCATCGTTGCCGCTCTTACCGAGGCAGAGGGCCTTATTATTCTTA
This sequence comes from Clostridia bacterium, assembly GCA_017936045.1. GTDB lineage: Bacteria > Bacillota > Clostridia > Oscillospirales > Acutalibacteraceae > SFWF01. The sequence continues at coordinate 19,775 of JAGBGJ010000042.1, read as the reverse complement.
CCGATATTGATGGTTATTACAGCGATGACCCAAGAGAAAACCCCGATGCGCACCTTATACATAAGATGGACTGCATTACCGATGAAATGATTGAATCGGCAGGCGGCAACGGTACAAACCGCGGCACAGGCGGAATGAGAACCAAGCTGGAGGCTGCAAAATTTGCGGGTGAGCACGGTATTGAAACCATTATTATGTCGGGCGATAACCCCAAAAAGATTTTTGATTTGTTTGATGGGCACACCGTTGGAACACATATAAAGGTAAAATAGTTATGAATTCATTAATTGATTTAGGTATTAAGGCAAAATCCGCTTCCAAGGCTTTGGTTACAGCCTCAAGCGAAGTTAAAAACACTGCACTCAAAGCCATTGCAAAGGCCCTTTGCGAACATTCGGCTGAAATTATTAGGGCAAATGCTCTAGACCTTGAGACTGCAAAGGCTAACGGTATGAGCCCCTCTATGCTTGACCGACTTACATTGAATGAGGACAGAATAAAAGGTATGGCCGATGGTGTTTCGGCCCTTTGCGAGCTTTTGGACCCCGTTGGCATAGTTTTAAATGAAACAGTACGGCCAAACGGCATTAAAATTAAAAAAATAAGCGTTCCCATGGGTGTTATTGGCATTATTTACGAGGCAAGGCCCAATGTTACCTCGGATGCGGCGGCAATTGCCCTAAAGGCAGGCAGCGCAGTTATTTTGCGCGGCGGAAAGGAAGCAATTAATTCCAATATGAAAACCGCCGAAATTATGAGGAATGCTATTAGCAAGGCAGGTCTTCCAAAGGATTTAATCCAGCTTGTAACCGATACCTCGCGCAGGTCTGCAACCGACCTTATGACCTTAAACGGTTATGTTGATGTGCTTATTCCCCGCGGCGGCGCAGGACTTATTCGCGCAGCGGTGGAAAACTCCACCGTACCCGTTATTGAAACAGGAACGGGAAACTGCCACGCTTTTGTTGATGAATCTGCAGATTTAGATATGGCAAGGGAAATTGTATTTAACGGAAAGGTTCAGCGTCCTTCGGTTTGCAATGCGCTTGAAAGCTTGCTTGTACACAAAAATATTGCCCAAAAGGCTTTGCCCGTAATTTGCGAAAAGCTAAAAAATGCCGGCGTGGAAATTAAGGGCTGCCAAAAGGTTTGCGACATTCTCCCTTACGCTGTACCAGCCACCGAAGAGGACTATGCAAAAGAATTTTTAGGCTACACCATTTCGGTTAGGGTTGTTGATGATGTTTATGCTGCGGTAGAGCATATTGACAAATACTCAACCCACCACAGCGAGGTTATTATTACCGAAAACAGTGATAATGCAAATTATTTTGTATCGGCTGTTGATTCGGCGGCAGTTTACGTTAATGCTTCTACCCGCTTTACCGATGGCGGCGAGTTTGGGCTTGGTGCAGAAATCGGAATTTCAACCCAAAAGCTCCACGCAAGAGGTCCTATGGGACTAAGTGAGATAACCTCGTACAAGTATATTATTAACGGAAACGGTCAAATTAGATAATTTTTTAAAAATTAGAAAACTTTTTATAAAATAAACCCCTCTCTTTTGTTAACACTAATGTTGAGAAAGAGAGGGATTTTTTATGAAAGATAAAGCAAAGGGTTTTGCTAAAGGCGCTATGGTAGGAATCGCTGCGGGTGCAGTTATGACGACGGTAGGCAAAATGATGATGAGTGGCAAAAAGCACCACGTACAAAAAGGGTCTACCAAAGCGGTAAAGGCGGTCAGCGATTTTGTTGATGGAATTCAGACAATGATTAGATAGGCGCCGAAAAACGCACCTCGAATGAGGTGCGTTTTGTTTTTAAAGCTTTGCGCCCTTTTGCAGCGCTTCATCTATATGAGAACAGAAATTCTCGGGGCCAACGGCATCGTAAAATCCTGATTTTTTCATAACCTCTAAAGGCTGTTCGTTTACATGTGACAAGATAAGAGTTACGCCGTGCTTTTTGCATTTTTCAAGCACGCGTTCAAGGGAATTCATTGCAGTTGCATCCAAAGCAGGCACTGCGCGCATACGAAGAATTAGGCAGTGGGTGTAATCCTTTAACCTTATATCCAAAATTTTATCGGCTGCGCCAAAAAACATTGGACCGCTGATTTCGTAAACACGCACATTTTGAGGTACTTTCCTTAAATCAATGCTGTCGGGGTCGGTTTCGGGGTCGATATATTTCCAACCCACTACCGATGATTCCTCGCTCATACGCTTCATAAACAGCATAGAAGCCAGTACCATTCCAACCTCGATTGCAACAACCAAATCGAAAACAACGGTAAGGATAAAGGTTATAATCATTACAATAATATCGCTTTTGGGGGCGCTTTTAACTATTTTTACAAATTTACGCCATTCGCTCATATTGTAGGCAACAACAAAAAGTATAGCGGCGATTGCCGGCATTGGGATAAGCTCGGCATAGGGCATAAGGAAAAGTATTACCATAAGCAGCACAACCGAATGAACCATACCCGAAACGGGTGTTCTCCCGCCATTTTTTGCATTTGCGGCGGTACGTGCGATGGCACCAGTTGCGGGAATTCCGCCAAACAGAACCGATGCAATATTGCCGGCACCCTGAGCTACAAGCTCGGCATTGGAGTTGTGGCGGGAGTTTACCATACTATCTGCCACAACGCAGGAAAGCAAAGATTCTATTGCGGCGAGAATAGCTATTGTAAATGCATCGGGCAAAAGGGAGGCAATATTTGAAAGGCTGAAATCTACCCCTTCAAAGGAAACTGTGGGAAGCCCTTTGGGAATAGTATAAAGGTCGCCAATGGTGAACACATTTTCTTCCATACCGGGTATGAATTTAACCATTAACGCGCCGAAAACAACCGCTATAAGCGATGCAGGTATGCGTTTTTCTACCTTTGGGTAAAAAATAAGTATTGCAAGACAAACTGTACCAACCAGAAGCGACTGCCAGGAAAACGTGCCTATTGCTTCGATATTTGCCTTGATTTTTTCAAAGGTTTCAATAGGCTTTACGCCTGCGGCATAGCTAAGGCCTAAAAAGTCTTTTATTTGGCCAACAAGTATTGTTACGGCAATACCTGCAGTAAAACCTGTTGTAATTGTATAGGGTATGAATTTAACAAGGGAGCCCATTTTACAAAGGCCCAGCACTATAAGAATAATACCTGCAAGTATGGTGGCAACCATAAGCCCACCCATACCCTTGGTGGCCACTATTCCTGCAACAATTGTAGCAAAAGCCGCGGTGGGGCCGGCAATCTGAACTCGGCTTCCGCCAAGGAAAGCACAAACAAAGCCTGCCGCTATGGCGGTATAAACACCTGCCGCAGGCTCTACACCCGAAGCAATAGCCAAAGCAATAGAAAGCGGAAGGGCAATTATTGCAACTATAACACCTGCAACAATATCCTTTAAAAATTGGGCTTTAGAATAATTCTTCATTACCGAAAACAGCTTCGGCTTAATATAACATTTACTCACTTTTTACACTTCTTTTCATGTTTTTGCAAATATCTTATACCACATATTTTTATGCTTGTAAAACAAAAAAACCGACAAAGGGTAAACTTTGTCAGTTTTTACAATTTTGCGTATCAAAGAAGCAGTTTTTCTATATCTTTTACATTTTCGCAAACGATATTTGCGCCTGCCGCTTCAAGCTCTTGCCTGCTGCCGTAACCGTAGGTTACGCCTACAGCATAAAGGTTTGTTGCCTTAGCACCGAAAATATCGAATTCCCTATCGCCCACCATAACACCGGGATAAATGTTGGTAAGTGTTGCAGCGTATTTAATAATATCTGCTTTTTCCACACGGTGGCTGTCTAGCGTGGCTCCCGATACCAAATGGAAAAACTGAGCTATACCAAAATGCTTTAATATTTGGTTTGCAAAAATTTCGGGCTTTGAGGTTGCAAGAATTACCTTTTTGCCTGCATGATTAAGGTTTTTCAAAAGCTCCTGCATACCTGGATAGAGGGTGCATTCAAAAACACCCTTTACCGAATAGTATTCCCTATAACGGTTTACGGCCTCGAGCGACTGTTCTTTTGAAAAGCCAAAGTATTTCATAAAAGAAGCGTAAAGCGGCGGGCCGATAAATGGGTAAAGGGTTCGTTTATCGGGCACTTTTATACCGTAGCTGTCCAGTGCATACGCAACCGAGTTTGTTATGCCCTCGGCAGGGTCGGTAATGGTACCGTCAAGGTCGAAAAGTACAGTTTCAAAATTTTTCATTATATAAGCCTAAACCTTTCGAGCAGACTGCAAATTTTGGCGCCCATTGGCACTGAAATTAAATCTTCTTTATTAAGATTTTTTGTAATTATTACAAGCAACGCATAAACTATAACTCCAACAAACACAGCAACCAGTGTTGATATGGTGTTGCCAAGGCCGAGCGCGCAAAGTTTATATGTGAAGAATACTACAACACCCATTACTGCAGAGGAGAAAATAGGCTTTACAAAGCATCTCTTCATATCTACCTGCAGCTTTACATAGCGTTTTACAACGGCAAGCTCAATAGCGAAAATTAAAATGTTATAAAGCACGGTACTGAACACTGCGCCATAGATATTAACACTTGGGATGTTTACAAGTAAGATATTAAGACCTAACTTAATTAGTGAGCCTATACCGAGCGCAGCCGCAGGTACAAAGGTTTTACCTATGCCGTAAAGTACACCGTTTAGAATGTAGTTCATTGAGGAAAACGGCAAGGAAATTGATAAGAGAATAAGTACCAGCGAGCCTTCGGGTACACTGGGGTAAAGAAGCTTTAGAATTGGGCCTGCAAGGACAAAAAAGCCTGCCATACAGGGGAAAATGAAAAGTGAATTTATAAAGAAGGAGGATGAAATTTTGCGATTTGCCTCTGCCTCATCTTTTTTAGCAATAGCCGCCGAAATTACCGGCACAATGGCGGTGCAAAAGGTTGCGCTTATAGCAAGTGGCAGGTGGGTTACCGTTTCGGCCTTTTGAAGAATTCCGTAAAGCTCCATTGCTTTTTCTTCCAAGGCTTGGGCTGTGCCGCCGAGGGCCGCAAAGGCATTTTGCACACAGCGGCTTACGGTTACGGTATCTATTGCCGAGCCGAGCACCGAAATAAGCGAACTAAAGGAAATGGGGATAGATATGGCAAGGATAGTTTTCACCATATCTGTTTTTGTTGTATTTTCGGTTTTTTGGGTTTGGTTTTTACATTCCTCGTTTATTTCGCCCTTTCTTTTTGCATAGAAGAAAAGCAAATATCCAAATGCGAGTATGCAGGCGCAGGAGGTTGAAAGATTACCCGCGGCCGCCATAATTGCGGTATCCTGCCCAATGCAGGCATAAACAAAGCCGATTGAAAGCACACAGTTAAAGAACTGCTCTATAACAAGGGTGGTGGAAGTAGCCTTTAGGCTGCCAAGGCCTGTGAAATAGCCCCTTATAACGGCGGTTGGCGGAACAACCAAAAGGGCCGGTGCAAGTGACATTAAGGTATATTTTACACCATCTGCCTTGAGTACAAAATTGGCAATAAACTCGGCACCGAAAAACAGCAGCAGCGCAAATACTACACCTAGTGTGCTGAATGTTGCAAGACAAAAACGGAAAACACGGTGGGCGGCAAGAAAGTCCCCTTTAGCTGTTCGCTCGGAAACAAGCTTGGACACCACGTTGGGTATTCCCATTGAAGACAAGGCAAGAAGCACCATATAAATCTGGTAGCCTGTGGAGTAATAGCCGTTACCGACATTTCCAAAGCCTTCTACATCTACAATAACAACCCTATATATAAGCCCAAGCAGTTTTATTACTACCTGAGAAAACATAAGCATAAGGACATTTTGTAAAAATGAAACCTTGTTTTCCTTTTTAAGTTTTGAGGACATCTTTATCCCCCCTTGATTACTCGTCTAATTTAAGCACTGCCATAAAGGCTTCCTGCGGTACTTCTACCGAGCCTAACTGGCGCATACGCTTCTTACCTTCTTTTTGTTTTTCAAGAAGTTTTTTCTTACGGGTTATATCGCCGCCGTAGCACTTTGCAAGTACATCCTTGCGCATTGCTTTAACGGTTTCACGGGCAATAATTTTGCCGCCTACAGCCACCTGAATGGGAACCTCGAAAAGCTGGCGGGGTATATAATCCTTAAGCTTTTCGGCAATTCTGCGGGCTCTTGGGTAGGCGTTATCAACAAACACGATAAAGGACAGGGCATCTACAACATCGCCTGCAAGCATAACATCGAGCTTTACAAGTTTGGATGGGCTGTAGCCCTTAGGCTCGTAATCGTAGCTGGCATAGCCCTTGGTGCGGGATTTTAGTGCATCGAAAAAGTCGTAGACAATTTCGCCCATTGGCATAATATAGTGGATATCAACGCGGTCGCCCATATATTTCATATCGGTATATTCGCCGCGGCGCTGCTGGCAAAGCTCCATTATAGCGCCGACATATTCGCTGGGGCTATAAATATGAACATCGGCCACAGGCTCGTAGGCTTGCTGAATTATGGCAGGGTCGGGGTAGTTTGTGGGGTTATCGACATAAACGGTTTCGCCCGTGTTTAAATCGAACTTATAAATAACGCTGGGCGCGGTGGTTACAAGGTCGAGATTATATTCGCGCTCGAGCCTTTCTTGGATAATTTCCATATGAAGAAGGCCTAAGAAACCGCAACGGAAGCCAAAGCCGAGGGCCGAAGAGGTTTCGGGCTCGAAAAGGAGTGAGGCATCGTTAAGCTGGAGTTTTTCCAGTGCTTCGCGAAGGTCGGTATATCGGGCACCATCGGCAGGGTAAATTCCGCAGAAAACAACGGGGTTTACCTTACGGTAGCCGGCTAAGGCTTCTGTGCAGGGGTTATCGGCAAGGGTGATGGTATCGCCTACTCTGGCCTCGCCTACCGTTTTAATGGATGCGGCAAGGTAGCCTACCTCGCCTGCTTCAAGACAGTCGCAGATTTCAAGGGAAGTGGCCCCCTTGCGGCCAACCTCTACAACATCGAAGGTGGCGCCTGTTGCCATCATTTTAATTTTGTCGCCTGCTTTTATTTTGCCGCCAACAACCCTGAAATAAACAATAACACCCTTATAAGCATCATAGTAGGAGTCGAAAATAAGGGCCGAAAGGGGTGCGGTTCTATCCCCAGTGGGGGCGGGTATATCGGTAACAATGCGCTCCATCACCTCTTCGATATTAACACCGGTTTTAGCCGAAATTTTAGGTGCATCTTGCGCGGGGATTCCTATAATTTCTTCAATTTCGTTTATAACTCTGTCGGGGTCGGCAGAGGGCAGGTCAATTTTATTAATAACGGGGAGCAGCTCTAGGCCGTGGTCTACCGCAAGGTAGGTATTGGCAAGGGTTTGAGCCTCTATTCCCTGTGAGGCATCTACAATAAGCACCGCGCCCTCGCAAGCGGCGAGTGAACGAGAAACCTCGTAGTTAAAGTCTACATGGCCGGGGGTATCAATAAGGTTGAGCTCATACTCCTCGCCATCGGACGCCTTATAATAAAGGGTAACGGCGTGGGCCTTAATGGTAATTCCACGCTCGCGCTCTAAATCCATACTATCGAGCAGCTGTTCTTCCATATCGCGTTCAGACACGGTTTGAGTAAGCTCTAAAAGCCTATCGGCAAGGGTGGACTTACCGTGGTCGATATGAGCAACTATGCAAAAGTTTCTAATTTTATCAAGAGGATGGGACACTTGTTTCTCTCCTTAATCACCTCATCTACCGCCAAGGCGAAGATGAAATATCATAATCAATTTATTTTATCATATTATTATTATATTTTCAATTAGAAATTAACAAGAAACCCCTCCGCCGTAGCGGAGGGGTGCTTTTGATTTAATGATAAAATTACTTTGTAACGATATCGCCAACGCCGGACTTTTGATATACACGGCAGTAATCAATTAAATAATCGGCCGACTTAAAGTCGGGGTTGCTTATATTAATATAGGGGTTTGCGTTGGACACCCCTTCGTAGAAAAGGTGGTTATTGAAGATAAGATACTGCGGGTCGTTAAAGCAGGACATATCATAGCCGGTTTCATCTACATTATAATAGGTCCAGCCCTCTTTAGCCTTACCGTATTCGCCGGGATTTGTCCAGTTTTCGGTAATATCAAAGCGGGCATAAAGCACACCATCGCAGTACATTGCAATTTCACTAGGGCTCCACTCATAGCCGAAAACATGATATTCATTATCGGTAAGAACTACCCTTTGTAGGCCATCCTTACTCTTTGGATACCACTCGTTTTCTGCCCATTTTATTATTCCGCCGCAAACCTGGTTGGTATTGAAAACCTCGAACATATCAACCTCGGCTGTGTTTTCGCACTTAGGGGTAGCGAGTCTTCCGATAGATGCGCTGTCCGACACGGTCAGCGCCCAAAAAGAGGACCAAACTCCTGTCTGGAGCGGCAATTTAGCGCGGATTTCCACATAACCGTACGTAAAGTTCATGGTATCCCTGGTTACCACTGAGGTTGGGGCATGGTATATGCCCTCATCATCCTTATACGCTGTAAGGCGAAGTCTTCCATTCTCAACTCCGATAACCTTTTCATCCTTATCGCAGATAAAACCACCCGAAGGGTTACTGCCCATTTTTGGATATATGCTCCATTTATCGGAATTGAGATAATTATCTTCAAATTCATCTCCCCAAACGTAGTCATATTTATTTGTAATGTTGTTATAGGGGGTAAATCTTATAGGTTTATTTTCATAATCGGTATCGCCAATAAGGGCTTTGCGAAGAATGGATATATCAAATGAGGTGGTTTCATTATCGCTATCCAGATGGATTGTATTTTTGCCGCTGTTATGCCTTCTTGTTACGAAAACGAGGTCGCAAATATTGGTGCTGCGATCGCCGTTTATATCTATATCATCATAACGCCAAAAATGAGCATCGGCACTTACAGTGGTAAAGTATTTGCAAAAGTCAGAATACTCATAACCGATAAAATCTTTACCATTTTTATCCTCGGAATATTTAAAGAAATCTTTGAGCTGCGGCACACGGTTTTCTACCGAAACAAAGATATTATCGGGCAAGGACATTGTTGCCGCTGCGGTAAGTCCATACATTTGCAGGCGTGTAAGCTCGGCAACCTCGGAAGTGTAGTTTGCCGAGCTTGTGGCATAAACATTTTTAAAGTTTTCGGCAACATCGGGCCAAAGATATGTATCGGTTGTAATGGCGCCGTTTGCGTTAAAGCAGTTTTCCGCCACCACGGTTGCATCCCAAAGGTTACCTAAAAGACCGTTTGTAGAGGTTCCCTTTAGCGTGGCTAAGGAATAGGAATTTGTAATGGTTGTTTTGGCATTATATGTGCCGCCACGAAGGGCGCCTACATCGTGACCGATAAGGGTTACATTTCCCCCTGCGAAGCATTTATCCACAATAACATTTGCCCTGCTTTGGGCTTCTTTTTGGCCCGCGAAGCCAACAAACGCCGAAGCGCCGTTTACTCCGCTGATAAAGGCATTTTCTATGCCGAGCGCGGTTATTATAAGGGTTTCGCCCGCGTTTACTGTGGGTACAAGGCCTGCTCCGTAGTAGCCCCAGTCCGAGTTAGCTTCGGGGGTTTTATAATAGAGGCCGTAAACAATATGTCCGCCGCCATCTATTGCGCCCTTGAATGGTATGTTTTCGAACCAAGAATTGGGGGTGTAGCCGGGCTGTACTTCCCCCGTTTTCCAGTTGATTTTATTTATATCGTTAAGGTAAATATCCTTTGTAAGTTTATACAGCTTATCGGCGCCGCCGCTGATTATTGCATAGGCTAATTCCGAGCCGTTTGTGATGAGGTAGGGTGAGGCTTTGGTTCCCTCTCCGCTAAGGGTTACGGCAACAGAGCCATCCCAAATATCAACCTTTGAGATTTCTACCATATCATCGTACTCTTCCCCCGAAAAGGCCTTAAGAATAGGGTAGCCTTCGGTTGCAATGTACTCATTGTTAGTATTAATGGCAGGCATTTTTTGCACTCCCACCAAGGCATCGATACCCTGCATTCTTTCCTTTGGCAATGGCACATCGCCTGCAACCGAATACCAAACAGATTCGGCAACACCATCGCCGTTCTTATCATTGGTAAATCCTGCGGCATAGCAATTTGTGATTTTTGTTTTGAAGGTATTCCAGTGGCCCTTAAAAAGGGCGCCAGTAGCATTAAAGCAGCAATCTATATAGAGCTCATCGTTTAAGCCCCAAGTGTTTCCCACAAACCAAGAAAACCTATAATCGTAAGTGCCGCCGTCAATATCATTTTTCTTGTCGGCATTGGAACGAAATTTACCGAGATTATAAGAGTTGGATATATAAATTCCGTTGTTTCTTGAATAACCGCGGAAAACGCCTGTACAAAAGGCCGTTACATCTACGTTTTCGCCTACAAAGCATTTATCTATATATATTGTTGTTCTGGATTCTGCGGTGGTGGCGCTACTGTTACCTGCGCGGCCTATAAATGCCGATGCCGTACACTTGGCATTTATATACATATTATCAACACCAAGCTTTTCCACCGTAACGGCAGCACCGTTTTTTATGCAGGGTATAAGGCCTACGGGCGTGCTCCAGCCTTCGGCCATTTCGGTAGTATCGAGCCCTGCATTATAATAGATGCCGTAAACTATATGTCCGTTACCGTTGATGTTACCCTGAAACTCAACGCTGTCGTACCAAGGGAGCGGAGAATAGCCTGCTATCCCCTCGCCGGTAGCCCAATTAACCCTGTCAATTTCATTGAGGTAGATATCGGCGGTTAGCTTATAGTGGTTACCTGCCCCGCCACCTGTGGAAATAACATAGGCCAGCTCTGCTCCGTTTGAAATAAGGAAGGGACTTTGCTGTGTGCCCTCCCCTTTAGGAACTAAAGTGGTGCCATCCCAAACGTTCTTGCTATTAGTGTTGGTAGCGGAAATATTGGTGGTGAAGGCTGTTAGTGCTAAAGAGATAATAAGAATTATGGAAATAATTTTTAACAGTTTAGTCTTATTCATAATATTCTTTTCCCTTTCGCAGTTTTGTATTGTTTTGTGTAAAACTATTCATATATAATATATGTTAATTTTACCCTTGAAACCTCTTTGTGTCAAGGGAAAAGCCCATCCGCAAAAGCGGATGGGCTTTTTAAATTTAATCTATTATTTTGTATAGATTTCTCCCTGACCTTCAAGCTGATATACTCGGCAATAGTCGATTAAATAATCGGCCGATTCGAAGTCGGGGTTACTGATGTTAATGTGAGTATTAGCGTTAGATACATCCTCATAGAAGAGGTGGTTATTAAAGATAAGGTACTGCGGGTCTTGGTAGCAGGACATATCAGAACCTGTTTCATCCTTAATATTATACTCGTATCCATCTTTACCCTTTCCATCTTCGCCGGGGTTGAGCCAAGGCTCGGTAATGTCGAAGCGGGCATACATAACACCATCGTAGTAGAACTTGATTTCGGTGGGTGTCCACTCATAAGCGTAGATGTGGAACAGACCATCATCGGGAGGTACTACACACTGTGCGGTATTCATAGCGGTGGGATACCAGGTGGTTGTTTCGCCTTCAAGGACATTGGGGTCCCACTTAATGATGTTACCGCAAACACGGTTTCTATCGAATACTTCGAAGATATCTACCTCACCAACAACATGGTTATCGGTAGAAACAACGCTCTTAACATCTGACTTATCGGCTACCGATTTAGCCCAGAAAGAGGACCAAACACCTACCTGAAGGGGAAGCTTAGCACGGATTTCAACATAACCGTACTTGAAGTTCATGGTGTTTTGGGTAACTACCGAGGTGGGGCTATGATAGTTGCCATCGGCATCCTTATAAGCGGTAAGCTTAAGGTTGCCATCTACAACATCAATAACATTTTCATCCTTATCGTTGAAATAGCCCTTTTCGGGATTGGCTTCCATCTTGGAGTATACTCCCCACTTATCGGCATCGAGATAGGTGCCGTTGAACTCATCGCCCCATACTAGGTTGTAGGTGCCTGTGAGATTAGAGTTGTAGGGAGCAAGCTTTACTGGAGGCTCTTCATAATCGGTATCGCCAATTAATGCCTTGCGGAGAACGGTGATATCAAATCTTGTGGCCTGATTATCGTTATCAACATCAAGGCTGCCGTTGCCGCTGTTATAGTTAAGTGTGGCATAAACAAGGTCGCAAATATCCATATCTTCATCGGCATTTGCATCAATACGATTATAACGCCAGAAATACTTGGAAGCATCTGCAGTTGTGTAGTAATCGGCAAACTGTGAATGTGTATATCCGATATAGTCGGTTTCTACCTTTGTAGCGGCAAGCTTTAGGAAGTCCTTAATAACGGGAGTCTTGTCTGCAACGGGAACAAAGATATCGCTTGATAAGCCGGCAAGTTTGGAGAGTGCCGAAAGACCCGTTATTTCATCTAATGTAATGCGTGTTACCTCGCCTACATATAAGGTGTTATCGGTAGCGTAAACATTTTTGAAGTTTTCGCCGACATCTGTCCAGAGCCAGCTCTCGTTAGCGATAGGTCCGTTTGCATTGAAGCTGTTTTCAACAACTACTGTTGCGCCCCAAAGATTACCAACAAAACCTTTGGATTCAACATCTTCAAGAGTTGCCAAAGAGTAAGAGTTTGTAATAGTTGTAACCGAGCCGTAGGTTGTGCCACGGAATGCGCCGATATCGTGACCCATAATGGTTACGTTTTCACCTGCATAGCACTTGTCGATAGTAACATTTGCTTTGGAGGATATATCATCTCCGCCGGATGTAGCGCCTGCGGAGCCTACGAATGCAGAAGCACCGTTTACACCGCTTAAGTAAGCGTAGTCAACACCGAGCGAATTAATGGTTACGCTGGCTCCGAGATTAACTCTGGGGATAAGACCGATACCGTAGTAGCCGAATGCGCTGGCATCGTTTGTAGTCTTGAAGTAGAGACCATAAACAACATAACCGTTACCGTTGATATTACCTTCGAATGCTGCGTTTTCAAAATTCCAAACATTAGGTGTGTAGCCATCGTTGGCTTCACCTGTTGCCCAGTTGATTTTACCAAGTTCATTGAGGTAAATATCTGCGGTTAATTTATAATACTTATCTGCTCCGCCACCGTTTGCAATAATGTATGCAAGCTCGGCACCATTAGAAATTAGATAGGGTGAAGCTTCGGTACCTTCGCCCTTGGGTGCTGTCTGAGTTTTACCATCCCAATACTTAAAGAGTTCGGGGTTGGTGCGTCTAGCAAATACGCTAAGCATGGGGTAACCCCTTGTTGCAACATAAACGCCGGTTGAATTAAGTTTGGGCATTTTAGCTTCATTTGAGAACACATCAAGGCCCTGCATATTAGCGGCATCTATTTTATCTGCACGGTAGGCTACTAAGCCCTCGCCTGCGGCAGTCTTGTCTTCATCCCAACCGGTTGCATAGTTGTTGCCGCCTGCGGTAAAGTTTGACCATATGTGGCAAAGAGAACCTTTTGCATTAAAGGAGTTATATACTGTAACACCTGCCGACCAAAGACCGCCGACAAATCCATCTGTATTCGATTCACGGCTTACAACCGTACCGAGTGAATAACAGTTGGTAATGTTGGTATAGCCCCTGTAGTTACCGCCGCGGAATGCACCTGCACAGAAGGATTCCATATAAACATCTGCACCAACATAACATTGGTCGATATTAACTGTAGCATATTCTACTGTCTCATCATACTTTTCGGGTCCTAAGAAACCAACAAAGGCAGATGCCGCGTTAGGTCCTACGATATAAGCCTTATCGACACCGAGAGAGGTAATATTAGCAGTTGTTCCGTTATTTACTCTGGGAATAAGTCCCTGACCTAAATATCCGAAAACATACGCATCGGTATCCACCTTAGAATAGAGTCCGTAAACTACATATCCATCACCGTTAATGGTTCCTTGGAAAGCTTTGTTTGGGAGCCACTGGTTAGGTGTATATCCATCTTTTGCTTCACCTGTTGCCCAGTTAATTTTTGTAATATCGTTAAGGTAGATATCAGCAGTTAATTTATAGGTTTTATCGGCTGCACCGCCGTTTTCAATTACCCAAGCAAGCTCGGCACCGTTTGCAATAAGGATATTGCCTTCGCTATCGGTTGCGGTAGGTTCGGTATGGGTTTGACCATCCCAAATATCCACAGTGGGTGCTTCGGGCTCTTCTCCACCTTCTCCACCTTCGCCGCCTGACTGTGCCTTTTCAAAAGCACGAAGTACAGGATAGCCTTCGGTTGCAATAAAGCGGTTTTGTGCATCGAGGTATGGCATTTTAAGTACGTTTTTAAGTGCATCTGTACCCTGCATCTTGTCTGCAACAACTACATATACACTATTATAATATGCACCTGCATCTATGGCGTAAGCACCACTAAAGGTAAAGCAACCACTCATATATTCATCGGTTGTAATAGCATCGGTTGCATTATAGGAATTTTTAACCGTTAAGTAAGCTGACCAAAGGTTAGCGGCAAGACCCTTTGTACCGTTAGCTCCAACTGTAGTAAGCTGTGCTAATGAGTAGCTGTTGGTAATTGTTGTGTTTCCGCCCTTAACGCCGCCGCGGAGTGCGCCTGCCTGATTGGCAATAATTGCAACATCAGCACCAACATAACACTGGTCGATAGTAAGGTTTGCGTAATCTGTTGTTGCTTGAGAGTCGTTTAATGCTCCAATAAAGCCTACAAAGGCAGAAGCACCGTTTCTACCGGAAATATAAGACTTATCAACACCAAGTCTTTTAACCGTAACGTTTGTGCCAAGATTAACTCTGGGGATAAGACCCTTACCATTGTAGCCCCAAGTCATAGACTCTTGCTCATCTTCATAGTAAAGACCGTATACTACGTGTCCGTTACCATCGAGATTGCCCTGGAAGGCCACATTGTTATACCAGGTGTTGGGGGCATAATCCTCTGCTACCTCACCTGTAAGCCAATTAATCTTAGAAACATCGTTTAGATAAATATCAGCTGTAAGTAAGAAATACATATCAGCTCCGCCGCCGTTAGAAATGGCCCATGCAAGCTCTGCAGGAGTTGCAATAAGATAAGGGCTGACAATTGTTCCAAGACCTGCGGGCTTGGCTACGCTATAACCATCCCACACACCCTCGGGCATTTGAGCAGCTTCGCCTACGAATACCTTAAGCAGTGGATAACCTGCGCGAGCCACATACATACCCTTGGAGTTAAGTAGGGGCATTTTGGCAGAAGCAGAGAAAACATCCTTACCCTTCATTTGGTCTTCGGTTAAAGGAGTGTTTCCTGCAGCAGAGTACCAAACCTCTTCTGCAACGCCATCGCCATCCTTATCCTGAGTAAGACCTGCGGCATAGCTGTTTACAATTTGAGAATGAAGCACTGCCCAGCTGCCCTTAAATATAGCGCCTGTAGCATTATAGCAGTTTTCTATAAAGAGCTCATCTTTAAGTCCCCAGCTGTTTGCTACAAACCAAGAGAATCTGTAGTCATAAGTGCCGGCATCTATATCGGATGCTTTATCGGCATTGGAACGGAATTTACCGAGATTATAAGAATTGTAGATATACATTCCGTTGTTCTTAGAGAAGCCGCGGAATACACCTGCGGAAAATGCAGTTACATCTACATGTGAGCCAACAAAGCATTGGTCTATGGTAATTATGGTTCTGTCGGCATCGGTGTTTGCGCTGCTGTTACCGGCCAGACCTACAAAAGCAGAAGCCACGCTATTTGCATTGATAAACATATTATCAACGCCAAGCTTTTGAATGGTAATGTTAGCGCCGTTTGCAACACCGGGGATAAGTGCTGCGGGAGAATCCCAGCCTTCGGTCATTTGGTCGGTAGTAAGGCCTGCGTTATAGTAAACACCGTAAACTATATGACCATCACCATCGATATTACCGTTAAAGCCTACATCACTAATCCAAGTGTTGGGGGTGTAGCTCTCATTGGCTTCGCCGGTTGCCCAGTTGATTTTATCGAGCAGATTAAGATAAATATCATCGGTAAGTTTAATGTTTTCGCCGTTCTTGCAGTTGGAAATTACCCAAGCAAGCTCGGCACCGTTAGATACAAGATAGGGAGAAGTTTCATTTCCCTCGCCTGCAGGCTGTGTTTTGGATGCGCCATCCCAAACCTTTAAAAGTTCGGGATTTGTTTTTGCAAGGAATACGCGAAGAACAGGATAACCTTCGGTTGCATAGAATGCGCCGCCTGCGTTAAGGTTGGGCATTTTGGAAGCATTCTTAAGTACATCGTAGCCCTTCATATTCTCGGCAGTAAGCTGTGTTACTTCGCTGGTGTACTTTCCTGAATCGGTAGCATAAACGTTTTTAAGGTTAGCGGCAATGTTTGGCCACTCATAAACATCACTGGTTATAGCGCCCTTGGCGTTAAAGCTGTTTTCTATAGCTACGTTTACATTCCAGTGGTTACCAATAAGGCCCTTAGTAGTTGCACCGTTTAAGGTTGCTAAAGAATAAGAATTGGTAATTGTTGTGTTGGATTCATATGCGCCGCCGCGGAATGCTCCGGCATCATTACCTGTTAATACAACATTTTCGCCAACATAACATTTATCAATAGTAACATTTGCTCTTACATTTGCGTTTTGTGTTCCTGCAAAGCCTACAAAGGCCGATGCTCCGTTTACACCTGCAACATAGGCATAGTCAATACCAAGTGCGGTTACACTTACGCTGGCGCCTGCTTCAACTCTGGGGATAAGTCCCTGACCGCTAAAGCCCCAGCCAGGAGTACCGTTCTTCTTAATATAAAGACCATAAACAACAAAGCCATCGCCATCGATATTACCCTGGAAGGCAACACTGTCTTTCCAAGAGTTTATGCGATAAGAACCAATAGCGTTACCTGTGGTCCAATCAATCATATTAAGATAGTTGAGATAGATATCGGTAGTGAGCTTGTAGTTATTACCTGCTCCACCGCCGTTTTCAATAATATATGCAAGCTCTTCGGCATTATTAATAAGGATATTGCCTTTATCATCGGTTTCGGTGGGTTCTACAGAATTTCCGCTCCAAACCTCGTAATCGGGAATCTCGGGTTCTACGGGTTCCTCGGCATCATCTATAAATGCCTTAAGTATAGGATAGGTTTCTGTAGCAACATACTTATTGCTTGTGTTGAGCCCTGTCATCTTGTTTTCATTTGTGAAAACATCTGTGCCCTGCATATTTTCTGCAACAAGAAGTGTATTGCCTTCGCTGAATAAACTGGCTTCGGTTTCATAGCAATTTTCTACAACTGCGTAATAGCCGGTATCACTATGGTTTGAAGCAATAGCACCGTTTGCATTGTAGCAGTTAGCAATTAAAAGCTGGTCGCCGGAAGATTCCCAGTTGTAAGCAGAAAGTCCGTCAGAAGTGGTGCCTACTGTTGTAGCAAGTGTATAGCAGTTAGTAATTGAACCGCCGCTGGATTCCCTTGCATAACCACGGAACGCACCGGCATTGGCAGCTTTAAGTGTGGCATTGGCGCCCACATAGCAACTATCAATATTAATTGTTGTACCCGCACCCATTGTTACGGCTACGAAAGCAGAAGCCGTACAGTTATCATGAACATACACATAGTCCATTCCAAGATTTACAATGGTAGCATCTCCACCCTCTTTAACTCTGGGAATTAAGGCTGCACCCTCTTGATAAATCTGATAAGTAGCAGGATTTTCTTCGTAGTAAAGACCGTAAATAACGTGTCCGTTACCGTTGATGATGCCCTGGAAGTCGGAACCGCCAAGCTTATCGTTGGTTAGCCAAACTTCATACCAAGAATTAGGTGTATAGCCATCAGCGGGCACACCTGTAGTCCAGTTGATTTTATCAACATCGTTAAGGTAGATGTCCTTTGTCAACTGATAATAGGTGTTTGCTCCGCCACCGGACACGATAACGTGTGCAAGCTCGGCGCCGTTTGTAATTTTATACGGGTCAAGTGCAGTACCGCGCCTTCGGTGGGGGCTGTTCTTGAACCATCCCAAATTGCAATATCTTCAGCCGAAACAAACATATTTACGGTGAACATTGAAAGCAATAAGGATATTGCAAGAACAAGAGAAATAATTTTGTTTGTTCTTTTCTCCATAATTTTTCTCCCTTTCTATTTTGTTTTTATTGCGAAATCACCGACTCCATCCTTCTTAAAAACTCTGCAATATTCAATGGAATAGGTGGCAGAGGTGAATTCAGGAAACTCGGTAACAGATGTACTGGCTGTGGATACTCCCTGGTCGAATAAGTGATTATTGAAAATCAAATACTGCGGGTCGTGGAAGCAGCTCATATCGGCGCCTGTTCTATCGTTATAAATGGGAACGGTATCCTCAAAGTATTCATCGGTATCGTTCTTTGTGTAGTTCTCTTTAATTTGGAATTCGGCATAAACCTCGCCATCGAAATACATTCTTATGAAATCCTCGGTCCATTCATAACCGTAAATATGATATTCATCGTTAATGGTTTTGAACTCTTCCTCGGTAAAGGTTTTTGCCTTGGTACGGAAAGCATTTGCATAGTACCAGGTGCGGGGTCTTTCGGGATTTTCTTCATCCTTATCGAGCACCCATTTTATGTAGTTTGCGGCAACGCGGTTGTTTGCAAATATTTCAAAAATATCAACCTCTGCCATAACCTTTTTATTCTCTGCAGGAAGGAGTGATGCCATATGGCGGTTAGCGGTGGACTGTGTCCAGTAGGAGGGCCACACACCATTCATATAAGGAACCTTTGCCTTTATTTCGGCATAGCCATACTTAAAGTTCATTGTATCCTGTGTTATAACCGATGTGGGAACCTTGTATGTTCCATCTTCCATTTTGTGGGCAATAAGATGAAGCTTACCATCTTTCACATAGATTGTGTCGGGGTCGGATGAAACCTTGACCCTTTCGTTTCCACCCATTTTTAGGCGCAAGGTCCATTTTTCGGGATTAAGGGTATCGCCGTCGAACTCATCACCCCAAACAAACTTATAATCGGGGCTTAAGTTTTTGTTGTCGGGCTTGTAACTCATAGTTATCCTCCTTTGCATAGAGCCGAAAAATTGTTGAAAAATTATAATAATAATCAACTATTATGGTTAATATGTAGTATTATATCACATATCAACCAAAAAGAAAAGCATTATTTTTACTTTTTTGCCACTAAATTCATTTTTTGATTTTTCTATTGACTTTTTGGAATTTCGGGAGTAAAATCGTTACGAACATTTGTTCTTTTACGTTGTGATTTTTAGGAGGTGCAGGCATTGGATAGGGTGATTTTTCACGTTGACTGCAACAAATTTTTTGCCTCTGTGGAATGCCTGCACAGACCCGAAATAAGGGAGTTCCCCGTGGCTGTTGGCGGCAGCGTTGAAAAACGGCATGGCATTGTGCTTACGGCAAACGGTATTGCCGCCGCAAGGGGTGTTAAAACGGCAATGCCGCTGTGGCAGGCGCTGAACCGCTGCCCCGATTTGGTGGTTGTGCCGCCCAACTATCCCTTATATGTTCGATTTTCGAATATGGCAAGGCAAATTTACCTTAGGTACACCGACAAGGTGGAATCCTTTGGGCTGGATGAATGTTGGTTAGATGTTACCGACAATGTGCAGGATATAGAACAGGGGCGAATTCTGGCCGAAAAAATCAGGCAGCAGGTAAAGTATGAGCTTGGAATTACCGTTTCTATCGGTGTTTCCTGGAATAAGGTTTTTTCAAAGCTCGGTTCGGACTATAAAAAGCCCG
>JAGBGJ010000041.1 GCA_017936045.1 Clostridia bacterium | reverse complement strand
GTCCAGTTAGGACAAAAATCACTTACCATATACTTGATGGAACGAGATTGGATTCGAGCAATCCAAAAACGCTGAAAACCCGCATAAATACTGGGTTTTTGGCACATTCTTAGAGTAGAGAAAAGGAGTAAAATATATGAAAGCTACAGGAATAGTTCGTAGAATAGATGATTTGGGAAGGGTGGTTATTCCCAAAGAGATTAGAAGAACAATGAAAATTCGTGAGGGCACACCTCTTGAAATCTATACAGGTGTTTCGGGCGAGGTTATCTTTAAAAAATATTCGCCGGTAGGGGAGCTTAGTGCCTTTGCCGAAGATTATGTCCACGCGCTTTCCAAAAGCACCGACCAGACAGCCGCCATCTGCGATGAAGACAGCATTATTGCCGCGGCCGGCCCAAACAAAAAAGAGCTTCAAGGAAAGAGTATTTCCGAAGCCCTTCAGACACTTATTAAGGATAGGGTAAAATATAGCGGCGGCGAGGGAATTGTTGCTGTAGATGGAAGCGGACTTGTCATTTCTGTTGCTCACCCGATAATCGCTAACGGGGATGTTGGCGGCGCCGTGTTGCTTGTAAACGACAGCGGCGAAAAGGCAAACGATGCCGAGCTTAAACTGGTGCTTTCGGCCGCCGAATTCCTGGGCCGCCAAATGGAAGATTAAGTTCGACTCTCGCCAACTTAAGAAAGACAAAAAAATAACCCTTAACCGTAAACCTCGGTTAAGGGTTATTTCTGTTCACTCTTAATATCCAACATCATTTTAACCTCACATTCTTTAAAGTAGCTGTTTTCCGTTCCAAAATTCACCGCATATCTTTGACCTCTTGCCAAATACTTTAAGTAAGTTTACCCTGGTGTGAAACTATAAACAACTCTAATTTATATCTAAGAAAGATGCTCTCTTTCTGTGTCTTTATAATACCAAAAGCGGCGGATATTTTCAATTCGCAAACTGCAAAAAGTTCAGCGTTCCTTTTTATTTAAAACATAGATTTTACCGCCGCACCCCCATTTTTAATTGACAAAACCGCACCTAATTTGTTATACTAAAAATGTTGAGGGTCAAGTAAAAACAAAAAAGACTTGATTTTTTGTATATGATAGTATATAATACACAGCGTAAGATATTTGACTAAAAGGAGAGTGGGCCAAACGCCCGCTCTTCGTTTTTTGTTAAAGCAAAAGCCAACCTGAAAGGAAGTATGCTTATGGCAGGCGTAGCCGACAAGGTGTTCTCTTTGGTAGAGGAAACTGTTAAAGCCCAAAATGTTAAGCTTTGGGATGTCCGTTTCCAAAAAGAGGGCGCAAATTGGTATTTAAGAATTATAATTGACAGTGAAGCCGGCATATCTATTGATGACTGCACTAACGTTCACCACGCGGTAGACCCAATTTTAGATGAAGCCGACCCAATCGACCGTTCCTATTATCTGGAGGTTTGCTCCCCCGGGCTGGAGCGCGAGCTCACCCGTGATGAGCACTACGAGGCAATGGTAGGCCAAAAAATCAAAATCAAGCTTTATAAGGCAAGAGAAGGCGTTAAAGAGTTTGGCGGAACCCTTAAAACGGGCAACAAAGAAAAGGTTGTTATTGAAGCCCAAGACACAGAAATAGAGTTTGCAAGAAGTGAAATATCCTCCTGTAGGCTTGATGATATAGATTTTTAAAAACTAATTGGAGGAATATAGAAAAATGGCAAGAGCAAAATCAACCAAGAATCAATCAAAAGAATTTTTCGAAGCACTCAGAATAATGGAGGCAGAAAAGGGAATTCCTGCAGAATATATTGCAGAAAAAATTTCCGCCGCAATTGTTGTAGCCCTTCGTAAGGACTATGCAACCGAAAACATTACCTGCACAATCGACTGTGAAAACGAAATTTTCAAGGTAACACTCCGCAAGGATATTGTTGATGTGGTTGAAGACCCGCAGGTACAAATCCTTCGCGATGAGGCAAAGGCTCAGTACAAGGCAAAGGCTAACGATGAATTTGTTGAAATCGAAATGGATACCCGCCAGTTCGGAAGAATTGTGGCAACCACCGCAAAGCACGTAATCCGCCAGGGCATCCGCGATGTAGAGCGCAGCCAGACCCTTTCGGAATTCCAGTCCCACAACCGCGAACTTTTAACCGCAGTTGTTCAGCGTATAGACCCAAAAACAGGCAATGCCGCTGTAACAATTGGTAAAAACGAAGCTACCCTGCCGAAGCTCGAGCAGGTTCCCGATGAGGTTTTAACCGAGGGCGACCATATTAAGGTGTATGTGGTAGATGTTAAGGAAACCGAGCGCGGAACAAGAGTAATGCTTTCCCGCACACATCCGGGCCTTGTAAAGCGCCTTTTTGAAACCGAGGTTCCCGAAATTTTCGATGGCACTATCGAAATCAAGGGCATTTCCCGTCAGGCAGGCTCCAGAACCAAGCTTGCAGTTTGGTCGGCCAACAGCGAAATCGACCCTGTAGGCGCCTGCATCGGCCCCAAGGGCGCACGCGTTAATGCAATTATTGAAGAGCTTGCAGGCGAAAAAATTGATATTGTTAAATATTCCGAAGACCCCGCACAGTTCATCAGCGAGGCACTTTCTCCTTCAAAGGTTGTATCGGTTGAAATCTTAAGTGAAGACCCGAAGGCAGCCAAGGTAACCGTTCCCGATTCTCAGCTGTCGCTCGCTATCGGCAACAAGGGCCAAAATGTACGCCTTGCCGCTAAGCTTACAGGCTGGAAGATAGATATCCGCCCCGAAAGCGGCTTCTACGGAGAAGAATAATTTTAAAAAACAAATTAGGGAGGTATAAAAATGAAACAAAGAAAAATTCCAATGCGCCAGTGCTGTGGCTGTCTTGAAATGAAGCCCAAGGCCGAGCTTGTTCGCGTGGTTAAATCTCCCGAGGGTGAAATCTCACTCGACCTTTCAGGCCGCAAAAACGGCAGAGGGGCCTATATTTGTAAAAATTTAGACTGCTTTAATATGGCAATTAAAAAGAAAAGCTTTTTCCGTGCCTTTGGCGAAAACATAACCGAAGAAACAAAGCAAAGTATAGAGGGAGAGCTTAAAGGTGAATAGTGAAAAAATCCTTTCGCTCTTAGGCTTTGCCGCAAAAGCGGGTAAACTAAGTTTTGGTACCCACGCTACCGAGTTTGCAATTGAATCGGGCAGGGCAAAGCTGGTGCTTGCCGCCGAGGATATATCGGAAAAAAGCGTTAAAGAGTTAAAATACAAAGCAGATAAAAAAAGCATAACGGTTTTAAACCTAATCGGCATCAGCACAGCCGTCCTTTCAAAAAGGGTTGGCAAAAACTGCGGTATACTTGCAGTTAACGATAGCGGATTTGCTGATGCAATAATGAAAATTTGAGGAGGAAATAGCCAATGATAGAAAACTTTAAGTATAAAATTAATACAGCGGCTGCAGATTTCGGCGTTGCTGTAAAAGATGTTTCGGCTATTATTAAGGAGCATACAGGCGCAGAGAAGAAGTCGGGCGCATCTCTAACCGAGGCGGAAACCAACATTTTGTTTGATGCCTTAACACAGAAAAATGCAGTTAAAAGCTTTAAAGCATATTTTGAGCTTGGTGCAGCTGCCCGCGAAGCGGTAGCAAACGCAAAGCAGGCTAAAAAGGACCAGAATCTTGCCGCACAAATGGCAATTCTGGAACAGCTTAAGGCTGCTCAAGAGGCCGAAATGGCCGCAAAGCGTGCCGCTGAAGAGTCCGCCAAAGCACCAAAAGAAGAGCCTAAGAAGGCTGAACCCAAGGCAGAACCTAAAAAGGTAGAGGAAAAGCCCAAGGCAGAGCCCAAAAAGGCCGAGCCTAAGAAAGAAGCACCCAAAGCCGAAGCTAAGCCCGAGGTTAAAAAGGAGCACAAGCCTTCCGACCCCAAGCCCTTCGAGGCAAGAAAGAAGGAAGACCGCCCTGCAGGCGCTGCCCCCAACCGCGGACCTGCCGAGCGCCGCACCGTTGATACCCGTTTTTCCAATGTTGATATGGAAAAATATAACGAAAAATATGAAAACATTGCTCCCGCAAATGCAATGAAGGATAACGGGGCAAGAAAGCAAAAAATCAACCAAAAATCTCAAAACTACCGCCGTCAGGAGAAATCCAAGAAGGAGCTGGAGGAAGAGAAGAGAAGGCGTATGCAGCTTGAGGTCATCAAGAAGACTCCCATCACCGTTACCGTTGGCGATGAGATTACTGTTGGTGAGCTTGCCGCTGCAATGAAGAAGACCGCTGCCGAGGTTATTAAGGAACTTATGAAGCTTGGTATGATGGCTTCTGTTAACCAGACTATCGACTACGACACCGCCGAAATTGTTGTAACCGAAATGGGTGCAAAAATAGAGCGCGCGGTTGTTGTTACCATTGAAGAGCAGATTATGGATGAAACCCCCGACACCGAGGAGAACCTTCTTCCCCGCAGCCCCGTTGTGGTTGTTATGGGCCACGTTGACCACGGTAAAACCTCCCTGCTCGATGCCATCCGTAACACCGCAGTTACCGCAGGCGAAGCAGGCGGAATTACCCAGCATATCGGTGCTTACCGCGTTAATGCCGCAGGTCAGGATATAACCTTCCTCGATACCCCCGGCCACGCCGCATTTACATCTATGCGCCAGCGCGGAGCAATGGCTACCGATATTGCAATCCTTGTTGTTGCCGCAGATGACGGTATTATGCCCCAAACCATTGAGGCTATCAACCACGCTAAGGCTGCAAACGTACAAATTATTGTTGCCATAAACAAAATGGATAAGCCCGAGGCTAACCCCGATAGAATTAAGCAGCAGTTAACCGAACATTCCCTCGTTCCCGAAGAATGGGGCGGAGATATCATTTGTGTTCCCGTTTCGGCTAAAACCCACGCAGGTATTGATGAGCTTTTACAGAATGTTCTTCTTGTGGCCGAAATGTTAGAGCTTAAGGCTAACCCCAACCGTAAGGCAAAGGGTGTTGTAATCGAGGCACGCCTTGATAAGGGTCGCGGACCTATCGCAACCCTTCTTGTACAAAACGGTACACTTAACACCGGCGATATCATCATTGCAGGAACATCGGTTGGCCGTGTTCGTGTAATGACCAACGAGCGTGGTCAAAAGCTCAAAGAGGCAGGCCCCTCCGTTCCGGTTGAGGTTGCAGGTCTTACCGAGGTTCCCACCGCAGGCGACACCTTCGATGCCGTTTCCAACGAACGCCTTGCCCGTGAGCTTGTTGAACAAAGAAAGCAGAAAATTAAGGATGAAGCCGCAAAGGCTGCAACTCAGGTTACACTTGATAACCTCTTCGATAAACTCGGCGAAGGCGAGCTTAAAGAGCTTAAGCTCATTGTTAAGGCCGATGTTCAGGGCTCGGTTGAGGCTGTTAAGCAGTCGCTCGAAAAGCTCTCTAACGATGAGGTTCGCGTTAAGGTTATCCACGGCGCCGCAGGCGGTGTTAACGAAACCGATGTTATGCTTGCCCAAACCTCCGGCGCAATTATCGTTGGCTTCAACGTTCGCCCCGACTCTGTTGCCAAGGCCGCTGCCGAGCGCGATGGCGTTGATATGCGCCTTTACCGCGTAATTTACGATGCAATCGAAGAAATTGAATCGGCAATGAAGGGTATGCTTGCTCCCAAATATCGCGATGTTGAAATGGGTGCTATCGAGGTTCGTAACACCTTCAAGATTTCGGGCGTTGGCACAATCGCCGGCGGTTATGTTACCGAAGGTAAGGTTACCCGTGCCTGCAACATCCGCGTAGTACGTGACGGCATCATCATTGCCGAAGATAAGATTGACTCCTTAAAGCGCTTTAAGGATGATGTTAAGGAAGTTGCCCAAGGCTACGAATGTGGTATTTCTTTAGAGAAATTCGCCGACATCAAAGAGGGAGATATATTCGAAGCGTATATCGTAGAAGAATACCGCGATTAAATAAGAAAGAAAAAAGAATAAAGAATAAAAAAGGTGTCGCATAGCGACATATATAAATGCGTCGCAGACACCAATTTTATTATTTATTATTTCATATTTATTCTTTAAACTAAAAACACAGGAGGATAATATGGCAGGATTTAAAATAAATCGTGTTACCTCGGATATAAAGCTTGCGCTTTCAGACATTCTGCGCGAGGTTAAGGACCCAAGAGTTTCCAAGCTCTTGTCTATTGTTAAGCTCGATGTTTCGGGCGATATGTCCTATGCAAAGGTATATGTAAGCGCAATTGAAGGAAAAGATAAAACCGAAGAATCGGTTAAGGCACTAAAGGGCGCGGCAGGTTATATCCGCCGCGAGCTTGGTGCGCGCCTTAAGCTTCGCAAGGTGCCCGAGCTTCGTTTTGTGGCCGATAATTCAATAGAAATTTCGGCAAACATCTCAAAGATAGTTAATGATTTTGAACAGGTGCAAGAGGACAGTAGTAATGAACAGTAACTGTGAAATTCTAACCCTGGCCGACCTTTGCCGCTATTTAAAAGAAAACGATAACTACCTTGTTTTAACCCACGCCTCTCCCGATGGAGACACCTTGGGTAGTGCTTACGGCTTAAAGTTCGGTCTTAAAAAGCTTGGCAAAAAGGTGCAGGTTATCTGCCCCGATGAAATCCCCCATAAGTACGACTATTTTATGGATGACAGCGAATGTGATTTCATTCCCGAAACGGTTGTAGCCGTTGATGTTGCCGATATAAAGCTGCTTGGCAATATGTGGGAAAGGTTCGAGGGCCGTATAGACCTTAATATCGACCACCACGTTTCCAACACCCACTATGCAAAAAAGCTCTATTTAGATGAAACCGCTGCGGCAACAGCCGAAAGCATTTATGAAATTTTAGATGAGCTCGGCGTCGAGTTCGATACAAGAATTGCAAATGCGCTGTATACAGGTCTTTCAACCGATACAGGCTGCTTTAAGTACGGTAATGTTACTGCACGCACCCACGAAATAGCCGCAAAGCTGCACGCTATCGGGGTAGATGCGGCCGACATTAACCGCATTATGTTCGATACCAAATCTAAAGGCCGCGTTAAAATGGAAACAATGGTGCTAAACGGTGCCGAATTCCATTTTGATGAGCGTTGTATGATACTTGCCGTAACCCGCGATATTCAAAAGAAAACGGGTTGCTCAAAAAGCGATATGGAGGGTGTTGCCTCTATGTCCCGCTCGGTAGAGGGTGTGCTTGTGGGCGTTGCCATTAAGGAAAGCGAAAAGGATGTTTTCAAAATATCTCTTCGCACCTACGACCCGCTCGATGCAAGTGAAATTTGCGGCAAACTCGGCGGCGGCGGACACAAGGCAGCCGCAGGCTGTACAGTAAAAGGCAGCCTAAAGCAGGCAAAGGCCGCAATACTTAGCGCTATTAAAGAGGCTTTGGAGGAAGTAGATGCAAGGGCTAATATTACTCAGTAAGCCAAAGGGTATAACCTCATTTTCGGCGGTTAATAAAATCAAGTGGTTAGCAGGGGAAAAAAGGGTTGGCCACACAGGCACGCTCGACCCGCTGGCTACGGGTGTTTTGCCCATATTTTTAGGCAGAGCCACCGCCCTTTCGGGAATTCTGCTCGATGCCGATAAGGGCTATACCGCTACCGTTAAGCTCGGTATCACAACCGATACCTGCGATATTACAGGCACAGTTCTGACCGAAAAAGAGGTAAATGTTACTAAAAGCGAGCTTGAAGCCGCACTCTTAAAATTCAGGGGTAAAATCAGTCAGGTTCCGCCAATTTACAGCGCACTTAAAAAGGATGGCGTGCGCCTCTATCAGCTTGCCCGCGAGGGTAAAGAGGTTGAAATTGAGCCGCGCGAGGTCGAGATTTCTAAACTGGACCTGATATCCTTTGAAAAGGATACCTTTAAAATAGAGGTAGAGTGTTCAAAGGGTACCTATATCCGTTCCCTTTGCCGAGATATCGGCGAGGCCTTAGGTTGCGGCGCCACCATGACCGACCTAGTTCGCACAAGCACAGGTGGATTTTCTATTAACGATACCGTTTGTCTTGATGACCTCACAAAAGAAAATATTAACAACTATATAATATCCGAGGAAAACGCTCTTTTATATCTAAGAAAAATAAGCGTTACCGAAAAACAGGCCATTCGTTTTTCCAACGGCGGACAGTTTGCCTACGAAAGACTGAAAGATGCCGAATTCGAAGATGGCGAGCTTGTGCGCGTAAAGCACGGCGGACTGTTTTTAGGTGTTGGATATGCCGATAATACGAATAAGCAAATCGCAATAAAATGCGTAATTAACCAAACAAAGTAGGGCGGGGGTTTACTCCCGCCGAAAAAACAAAGGAGGGAAGAAAATGCAAAAATATGCAGTAGCGCTCGGTATGTTCGATGGAGTGCATATTGGCCATAAAGCAGTGCTAAGCGGCGCTGTTAATTCGCCGTATAAATCGGTTGCGGTAACCTTTTCTTCCATTCCTTTTAAAACGGGCGGCTCTATTGCCACCGCTACCGATAAGGAGCAAAAACTCCGCGCATTCGGTGTAGATGAGGTGCTTTTCCTTGAATTTAACGAGGTTTGCAGCCTTTCTCCCGAAGAATTTTTAAACTACTTAAAAGAAAAATATAACCTTGCCAAAATTTGCTGCGGCTTTAACTACCGTTTTGGCAAAAAAGCGGCAGGTGATACCGCCTTTTTATCGGCTTGGTGTAAGGCGCAGGGTATTGAGTTTTTCGAGTGCCCCGAGGTGCTTTTTAAAGATAAAACCGTTTCCTCTACCCGAATAAAGGAGCTTTTATCGGTGGGTGATGTGCAAACCGCCAACCTGCTGTTAGAAGAGGAATTTTCCTTTTCGGCCGAGGTGCAAAAAGGGGATGCCAGAGGCAGAACTTGGGGCTTCCCAACCCTAAATCAGCGTTGGCCCGAGGGTGTTGTATCGGTTAAGCGCGGAGTTTATCAAACGGTTGTAACCATTGATGGAAAGGATTATAACGCCGTTACAAATATCGGTGTGCGCCCCACCTATGAAACCGAGTACATAGCCGCCGAATCCTATGTTTTGGATTATAACGATTTTTGCTATGGCAAAACTGTAAAAACCAGACTAGTTAAGTTTTTAAGGGAAGAAAAAAAGTTCTCCTCAAAAGAAGAACTTATTGCCGCCATAAAAGGCGATGCCGAATATGTAAAAACGCACAGCAAATAATTGCTGTGCGTTTTTATGAAATCGCGCCTTTGGCGCAATGAAATCATAAATGAATTTATGATGAAATCTTATGCTTCGCATAAAATGGAATCAAAGCCGTTTCATTCGTTTTTCAAAGGAAACGGCTTTAATTGTGGAGAAAAAATTCTCCACATTATCCCTCAATAATAACCTTGGGGTTAACGGGAATTTCATCCTTATAAAATTCAAGGTGCAGGTGTGTGTTGTCGGCACATTCATTCGGCACCTCGCCTATAAGACCTAATTTTGTGCCTGCCGAGACAATGTGTCCCTCTTTTACCGAAATTTTCTCATCAAGGCCGCAATAACGCGCAACAATTCCGTTTCCGTGGTCCACTTCAACATAGTTTCCAAGCATGGTGTCGTTAATAATTGCCACAACAACACCGTTTCCGCAAGCGCCAACGGTCTCGCCCTTTTCACACTCCAAATCAAGCCCAATGTGAAGCCTTAAATCGCCAAAGGTTTTGCTGTAAACCAGCTCCTCATCCGAAAAAGCCTTAAGCACGGCGCCGCCAACGGGGTAAACAAAATTTTCGGCAACGGGTATTTCGGTGTAAACCTCTTCCTTGCTTGTTACCTGCTCACTGCTGCTCTCATACGGCTCGCTTTCCACATCCTGCTGTACCTTATCGGTATTTTCCTCACTAGAGGAAATGTTAGAGCTCGGCTCCTTTTCGGCCGTGTCGGGTGTGGTGGCACCCGCCCAGGCTGTCCAGGCCGCAACGCCAATTGCCACAAGGCAAAAGGCAAGCACCATATAAAAGCCGCGCCCCTTTAAAAAATTGGATATTCTATTAGTAGTAATTTTCATTAAAAAACCGCCTTTCAAAAATATTTTTAACAAGGCTGTCTTTTTTTATTCTATTATTCAAAATTTTTTAAAATTTGGTTCACTGTATATCAATTTTTATGTTGTATTATATACTTGCAGTAAGCAAGAGCCGCAACTTGTTCTGCTGTGGTTGTATTTTTTTCATACAATCTCTCCTCTAAAGGCAACCAAAAGTTGCCAAAAACCCTCGAAAAGGAAAAGCACCATCTCCCTCGGATGGTGCTTTTTCGTTAATTATATTTTCGGGTCAAAAACAGGCATAAGCTGTAGCTTAAACAAATTAGCCTTGTGTCTCTTATCAATATTTTCCTTTTTGGCTAAATCTTCAATTTCGCCCGTTCTAATGTATCTGTCAAGCTCGGCGTAGGTGAAACCTAAATTTTCTTCATCGGTTTTGCCGCAAAGTCCATCTATCGGCACCTTTTCAACAAGGTGTTCGGGTAACCCTAAATATTTTCCAATCTCTTTAACCTCGGCCACGGTAAGCAGGCTTAGCGGAGAAAAATCTCCCGCCGCATCTCCGTAACGGGTTGAATAACCAACCCAGTCCTCACTTAAATTGCAGGTGTTAACAACACGGCCGTTCATGCTTTGCGAAACGGCATAGAGGGTTGTCATTCTGATTCTGGGCGGAATGTTGGTAACGGTTTGGGAGGTTATTTCAATATCATCGGGCAGTGCACTCTTAAGTCCATCAACAGCCGCCTTTACATTAACCACATAGTGGCGTATGCCAAGATGGTGAACAAGCGCGTAGGCCGCATCAATATCATGCTGTTCGCCGCAGGGCATAAGCACGCCTATAACACGCTCTTTACCCAAGGCCTCTACACAAAGCGCCGCCGCAACCGAAGAATCCTTGCCGCCCGAAATGCCAACAACCGCATTACAGCCGGGGCCGTTCTTCTCAAAAAAATCCTTTATCCAACAAACACAGTCGGCTGTTACCTTTTTAACATCAAACATAGCGCCCTCCAAAAATTTTCTATCTATAGTATACCACCAAAAGCCCTCTTTGCAAAGCCTTGATTTTTAGCTGCCGAAATGGTAAAATATTAAAAACAAAATTTGGGAGTTTTTATGAAATATATTAATCAGTACCGCATACGCTGGTGGGTTTCGGCATTTTTTCAAATAGCCCTTTTTGCCGCCGTGTTTTTACCCACCGTAACCATTGTTGCAATAGAAGAAAATGTCGTAAATGTAGATTCGGTTTCTCGCTCTGCCCTTTGGTATTTATCCAGTGCAGGCTTCCCCGAAATTTATACGGTTATTTTAACCCTGTTCGCCCTGCTGTCATTACCAACAGTGCTTTTAGGCTTTAAAAGGGAGCTAAAGCCCGCGCCGCTGCTGGTTGCCGCCATAACCGATATTTTGTATTTAATTATAAATGTGTTTTGGGCGCTTTTTGTTTTGCTGCTGGCCCAAAACGGCGACTTTGCAACCGCCGCAACGCTTACAGTTTGGTTTTGGATTTCAGCCGTAATAAACACCGCACAAACTGTGCACCTGTTCATATTATTCTTCCAAATAAAAAAGGCACGGATTTAATCCGTGCCTTTTTGGCACCCACAGTAGGAATCGAACCTGCATCTAAGTCTTAGGAGATACCGAGGAAAATCTCTTTCGCATCACTTGTAATACCTAAAAATCCCCTGCTGTCAGGGGATTTTTAAGGTTAATGTGTTATCTTGTGTTAAGCCATTACCGCTGGTTTTATGCTGTTTTGCCTTGTGCGATTAGCAGACGATTAGCGAGGACAGCAATTTTAGGGTAATGATAAATGTGTTATGTCTTATTATTAAATAGTTACAACTGTTATATCGTCTTTTCTAATATCTCGTTTTTTCTCACCAACATTGCTTATAAAAGCATTTCCATCTTTATCCACAAAGAAATATCCATCTTTGTCATTCTGCAAAGAAAGGTAATCTCGCTTTGACGTAACAGGATGCGTCTTGAATTTGTCAACAAAACGAATGCCGATGAAATACTGCATGCCGGGAACGTCAATGGAACACAGTTCTTTAGTGATTTCTGCTATTCTGCCCGTTGCATTGCTGTTAAGCACGGCAACCATGGCGGGATATTCTTCACCATCAATATTGAACTTAATAACCTCAGCTTCAGCAACATCGGGGTGTTTTAGTGACTGTTCTTCGATATCGTACATAGCATAGGTTGTTCCGTCGTTGGTAAAGCAATCAGTTTCTCTACCATAAATACGATATTTACCGTTGCTATAACGAACCGCTACATCACCCGTATTTATCCAACCATCTTCAGTAAATAGAATTTTGTTTTTTTCTTCTTCAAAATAACCAAGTGTTGCACAGGGGGATTTCTTTTCGAGGATACCACGTACATTATCGGGCAGAATTTCTCTTGTGGCAGGATCTACAATGCGATATTCAACACCAGGGACAGGTGTAACAGTAACATCTTCTCCTTTGGATTCCTTATCCGAAATACCTGACATACTACCGGTTTCGGTCATACCATAACCGTTGAGAATATATTGAATACCCAAACGGTTGCCGGTTTTTCTGAATTTCTCCATAGCAGCAGGCATTATAGCTTCTCCACCAATGAAAATATATTTTAAGTGATTGAGAGCGTTATCTTCTAAGCCTGATTCTTCCAAAGTCGCAACGTGGCTCGGTGCTACAAGCGCTATTTTTGCCTTGGTTTCAAGCAAATCCTTGGCAAACGCAAAACGGTCATATTTAGGTTTGTAAATTAAGGTCATACCATCCATAAGACCTGCGTGTACACCGTGCACCGCACCCGTAGCATAGAATAATGGAATAAATACGGTTTGTCGGTCACCGGGTTTGAAATCAAACCACAACTCATCGTAAATACGGCCCATTTTTGTAAAACCATCGGCGGAAATTTTTACGCATTTGGGGAATTGGCTTGTTGTAGCTCCTGTTAGGAAATAAGCGGCAAGTTTATTTTCTTCGTACGGAAAATCGTAGGTTTCTTTGATTTTTGAACCGAGTTTGGCAAAGTCCTTTAAGCGCATCATTTCCATACCTTGTGGCAGTCCATTGTGTGCCTTGGCGTATTCATCTAAAAAATCCTTGTTACTAATTAACCCTTTTTTAGTTGCGATTAATTTAACGATAGGGCTCATATAGTCTGTGACACTGGTTACAATAAGATTTTTTACACCGGCTGCTTGAAATTTTTCAACTAAATCATCATTAAGAAAACTATCAAACATTATAACGGTTTTGCTATTAAGATATTTGGTGTATTGTTCGGTATAAGCGTGAAGAAAACCGGGACCGGTCATATTAATAACTTTGTTTGCCTCCAAAGCGCCATAAAAAGCATTTACGGATGCAATAGTAGAAGGTGCAGAAATGGTAATGGTATCTTCGTTTAATCCATCAACCGCAATAAATGCTTTTTTGTAGTTTTCAAACATTTTGAAAGTTTGAGCATATGTAAATTTACTGCCAAAATATTCACCGGCAATACATTTCATATTGTCTTTGTTGCGGATTTTCAAATCTTCAACTATTCTTCTTTTAGGGTTTTCGATTTGCATTGTTGTTATC
>JAGBGJ010000040.1 GCA_017936045.1 Clostridia bacterium | reverse complement strand
TTATTATTTATTCTTTTTTCTTTATTCTTTAATTATTTTTCTCAAAAATAATTCTAAGTCCATCAAGCAAAAGATGTTCGTTATAAATTATATCGTTTTTGCAGTAATTTATAATCTCCTTTGAAAGGCCGCCTGTGGCAACAACCGTTGCTGTTTCGCCCAGCTCCTCTTCAATGCGGTCTATAATTCCATCCAGCATAGCGGCGGTGCCAAGCACAATACCCGACTGCATACAGTCCACGGTATTTCGGCCGATAACCGATTTTGGTGCGGCAATACTTATGGCAGGCAGTGCGGCGGTGCCTTCGGCAAGGGCGCGCATTGTCATTCTGACACCGGGGCCGATAGTTCCACCCAAAAAAGCACCATCCTTATCCAGCACCGAAACGGTGGTGGCGGTACCCATATCAATAATAATGCAGGGGACACGGTACTCGTGAAGAGCGCCGACTGCGCCTGCTGCAAGGTCTGCGCCAAGCTGAGCAGGATTATCAATTTTAATGTTAAGCCCCGTTTTAACCCCCGGACCTAAAATGAGGGGAACGGTATCGCACAGCAGGGCGATAGCCGAAGAAACGCTTGCCGCAACCGAAGGCACAACCGAAGAAATTATGCAGTCCTCTACCGCGGCGGCTTCTTCACCGTGCAGGGCAAGGGTATCCTTAATGGCGATGGCATATTCATCGGGCGTTTTTTTGGTATCGGTAGCAAGGCGGGCTGTAACCTTAAGCACATCTTCGTAATAAAGACCCAAGGTTATGTTGGTGTTTCCAATATCAATTGCAAGTAACATAAAATCACCTCAAGAAAAAATAGTAGGTGTAATATAATTATTATAACCTAACTCAGCAGTATAGTAAAGCATTTTTATATGCTTGCAAAAGATGGGGTCGCGTGTTACAATTAGGTTAGCAGAAACTCTTACTTTTTTTATTAGGAGATGTTTTGTATGAAAAAAATATTGGCTGTTATTTTGGCGCTTTTGCTTGGGTTAAGCCTTACCGCCTGCGGCAAAGACAAGGCAGACGAAACCGCAAAAGATTTCGAAAAGCCCGAAAACTATGCGTCGGTAATTCTTGTTACAATAAACCCGCAGTTCAGGCTTTATCTTGATGCACAAGGAACGGTTTTGGCTGTAGAGCCGGCAAATGACGATGCTGAAAGCATCAAAGACAAAATCACTGTACAAAACGGCGATATAGAAAAGGTTGTCGAGGGTATTGTAACCGCAGTAAACGACGGCGGCTTTGTAAAAGACAACGCGGCAACTGTAAACCTTTCGGTTGTTGAGGTAAAGGACGACAAGGTCGATACCGAGTCGGTTTTACAAAAAACACAAACCGCGGTAAGCGAAGGCTTTAAAAAGATAGAGGTTAAGGCCGAGGTTATAATTAAGGTTGAGGAGAAGGACGAAGCGGACGCCCCTGCCGACTCTAAGCCCGAAAGCAGTTCTTCCGAACCTACATCAAGCACTGCTTCAAGCAAAGACCAGCCTTCTTCAAACACTACCTCAAGCAATGAAGAGCATAAGCACTCCTTTAAGGCCGCTACCTGCACGGCAGCCAAAACCTGTTCTTGCGGAGCAACCGAGGGCAGTCCTCTCGGTCATAGTTATACAAACGGCCTATGCAGTCGTTGCGGCGCGAAGGACCCCGACTACAAAACACCCCTTTCCCAAAAGGGCGGCAAATGGGAAGGAATATACTGGGTAAACAGCGGCGATACCAAAATGTTTTATAAAGCTACCGTATTTCTCGATGAAAACTATATAGGCTACGGTGGCGGCGGACTTGCTATTGATATTATGGGAAGCGAGCAGGGTGTTCAGGAAGCCATTAATAATGGAGAAGCCTTCTTGTTTGACGGAGAATACTGGCTTGCAGGCTTCGGCGGCGGCCACGCGACCATAGAGTCGGTTAACGAAAACGGTCAGACTGTTATTATTAAAACCGATGAAGGAAGCGTTACCTTCACAAGAACGGGAGAAACAACCCTTACAGTTACCGCCTGCGATTCAGAACTTGTAAGCGCGCAGGGAATTAAGGTTGGCACTGTATTTAATCTTAAATAGCAAACAGGCGGGGGAACCCGCCTGTTTTTAAATATTTCTTGACAAAAGGACTTGTCTTTGATATAATTCTAAGGCTAATGTGAATAAGTACGCGTTAGTTCCTTGCTCTAACAGGAGTTAGGGCCATAATGACCATAAGGAGGTGCAACGAAATGACTAATAAGTACGAGGCTTGTATGATTTTCTCTGTAGCTGGCGGCGAAGAAGCTGTTGCCGGTCTTAAAGAGAAGTTCAATGCTCTTATTGCCGAGAACGGAACAGTTGAAGGCGTTGATGAATGGGGTAAGCGTAAGCTTGCATACCTTATCAACGATGAGGCTGAAGGTTTCTATGTGTTCTATACCTTCACTGCAGCTGCTGAGTTCCCCGCAGAGCTTGAGCGTGTAGCAGGAATCACCGAAGGTGTTCTCCGCATCATGACAACCAAAAAATAAAATGGAGGAAATTGCAAAATGTTTAATCTTGTAGTTCTTACAGGAAGACTCACCGCAGACCCCGAACTTCGCTACACAGCGAACAATACTCCCGTAACATCTTTCTCTATTGCAGTGTCTCGCCGTTATAAGGCAGGCGAGGAAGCTCAGGCAGATTTTATTAACATCGTTGCTTGGCGCCAGACTGCTGAATTTGTTACAAAATACTTCCAAAAGGGAAGCATGATTGGTATCGAAGGCTCTATTCAGACCCGTAGATATGTTGATAAAGATACAGGCAAGAACCGTACCGCTTTTGAGGTTATTGCAAACAATGTACAGTTTGTTGAATCCAAGCGCGATGGCGCAGCTGCTGCAGAGGCCCCCGCAGGCTTCTCTAACGCACCTGCAGGCGACTTCACCGCAATGGCCGAAGCCGATGATGATTTGCCGTTCTAATTTCAAACTTAACTAAATGCCTATATAACTATTATGATAAGGAGGCGCCAAAATGGAAAACAGACCTATGCGCAGAAAGCCTCACAAGAAGGTTTGCCACTTTTGTGTAGACCGTGTTGAGACTATCGATTATAAGGATATTGCTCGTCTTCGCAAGTTCATCTCTGAACGCGCTAAGATTCTTCCCCGCCGTGCAACCGGCACCTGTGCAGCTCACCAAAGAGCTCTCACATCTGCTATTAAGCGTGCACGCCAGGTAGCATTATTACCTTACGTAAACGACTAATAAAAAGACCGCCGATGGGACACACTCCATAGGGCAATGTCGCTTAAAAATGTGAAATTTTTGCAGTATTATGTTTTAAAAAGCCACGGCACGCGTCAGCGTTGCCGTGGCTTTTCGCCTTTACTACCACTAAAAATTTTCATTTTTAAGTGCTTCGCAGTTTTGTAATTTTCAAATTTATATTCGAGGC
>JAGBGJ010000039.1 GCA_017936045.1 Clostridia bacterium | reverse complement strand
GACTTCTTCTTGCGCTTTACAGAGGGCTTTTCGTAATGCTCTCTTTTACGGACTTCTTGAATAACTCCGTCCTTTGCTGTCTGTCTTTTAAAACGTCTAAGCGCATTATCAAGCGATTCATTCTCTTTTAATCTTACCTGACTCATCTAATTCCCTCCCTTTGCAAATATTGCAGAGGATAAAATCTACTAGCGGTATTATACTATCAAAAGCTTTTGTTGTCAAGCATATTTTTAGTTTATAAGCTTTACACCGTAGATTTCAAACCACACATCGAATTGTATGAGCCAGGCTATGAGCTGAGGCTTTGACATCAGTTGGCCAAACCAAGTCTTGCTTTCGCCAAGCAAATATTCCTCAAGACTTTTCTTATCCAGCATTTCGGCAAGGGCGCCTCCCCTTTTAATGCGGCGCAGCAGCTCCTTTTTAACTGCCTTTTCGTAAGCGGGGTTATGGGTTTTGGGGTATGGGGATTTTTTTCGATATAGAATTTTATTTGGCAAATAATCCCGAACGGCGTTTCTGAGCAGGGCTTTTTCGGTTTGGTTTTCGAATTTAATACTCCAAGGCACATTATACACAAATTCAAGTATTCTATGGTCAGAAAACGGCACTCTGACCTCAAGCCCCGAATACATACTCATTCTATCTTTACGCTCAAGCAGTGATGCCATAAACCAGTTTACCGACAGCCATGTGGCCTGCCGCGCGGTTTTCATATCAGCCGTTTCGTTGCCTGTTAAGGGGCAGTCGGCAAGGCTGTTTTTATAAAGCGAGGCGGCATAGTTATAGCCTTCGTTTATATTAGCTACCTCATCCCTGAAGAGGCGAGCGCGGGAGAGCGGCTGATGTATCCAGGGGAAGAAATCTCCCGACAGCATTTCTTCCCTGTAAAACCAAGGGTAGCCGCCGAAGATTTCATCGGCACATTCGCCCGACAGCACTACGGTGTGGTTTTCCTTTATTTTAGAGCAAAAATAAAGAAGCGAGGAGTCTATATCGGCCTGCCCCGGTATATCTCTTGCCATTACGGCATCTACAAGGCTTTCGCTAACGCTTTTGGTTGGAGCGGTTAAAATGGTATGATTTGTTCCTAGTTTTTGAGCTATCCAAATTGCAAAATCATCATCCCCCTGCGGCTGAAAAAGTGAGCTTTTAAAGTTCTTTTTGTTGCCTTGGTACTCAAAAGAATAGGTTGAGAGTATTTGCCCCATACTTTTATATTTTTCGGCCGCGATTGATGATAGAGCCGAGGAATCCAGCCCGCCCGAGAGCAAGACTGCCAGCGGCACATCACTTACCAGTTGGCGGTGCACGGCATCTATAAGCAATTCTTTGGTGTGGGTGGCGGCTTCATAGGAAGAAATGCTGATATCCTGTGCCTTTAGCGACCAATAGCTATGAAGTTTTAGTCCGTCCTTTGAAAAACTGCCGCAAAAGGCAGGCTTTATTTCCATAATATCCTTGAAAATCCCGCTGCCGCTAACCGATGCAGGGGATAAAAACAAGAGCTGCCAAAGCCCCTTAGCATCAATTATCGGCTCTATGTCCGGGTGCTTTAAAAGGGCCTTTATTTCAGAGGCTATAAGCAAGGATGTACCTGTTTTAGAATAGAAAAAGGGCTTCACACCAAAGCGGTCCCTTGCCATAAACACCTTGTTTTCCTTTTCATCAATTATGGCAAAGGCAAAAATACCATTAAGGTGTTTAGGGCAATCCTCCCCATAAACAATATAGCTGTAAAGCACTACCTCGGTATCGCAGTCGGTTGAAAATTTTATTCCATCTTTTTCCAGAGTTGTTCTTATTTCTTTAAAGTTATAAATTTCGCCGTTATATATAATGGTATATCGGTAGCCGCCGTATGTTCTGCTCATTGGCTGTTTACCATTTTCTACATCCATAACGGCAAGTCGGTTGTGGGCAAAGGCCGCAAAAGAGCAACTTAAAAAGCCGTCATCATCGGGACCACGGCTTTTCATTGTTTTGTTCATATTTTCAAGTGTCTTTAAATTTAGGTTTCCGCCATTTTCAAAATCTATTATTCCACATATTGAACACATATAAAGCCTCCGTAGTTTTATCTACATTATTATATGTGTATTTTTGGCAAAAAATTATTGTTTTAGATTTTTAAGTGTGATTTCAAAGCCTTTTTGCTCGTAAGCAAAAGCTTCTATACTTAACTCCTTACCCGTTAATTTTTCGGCAATATATTTAAGGAAATGCGGATTTTTAACAAGAATAGGGCCAGTTAAGTGGGTGCCGAAGAAATTGTTATATAAAATTCCTTCGGTGTTTTCGCCCTTAGAGTTACCAAGGCCGCGCTGAACGGTAAACAAAAAGTTTGCTATACCCTCTATCTCGGAGCACTTATTAATAAAGCCCACAAGCGGAGTGTCTAAACCCTCTAGAGTGAAAATTGCATCGGAAGTTTTGCGAATCCCCGCTTTTTCGGTAACGGTAAAATCAAATAGCTGGAGGCCCTCTATATCGCCCAAAAAGCTTTGGATTTTTGAGCCTAGCATTTCAAAGGAATTGCCCGTAAACAGGGCAAATTTGCCTCTTTGGATATACTCCTTAAGGTCTTCTTTATAAGCTTTAAGGTGGTGCATAGCCAGCCTTTGGTTTTGCTCTGTTCCCGAGCCTACGAATATAAAATCATAATCCAAAAGGGATAGTTCATCGGTTATGCTCTTTTTATCCAGCGAGTACTCAGTTCCGTTTGTTTTTAAAATTCGGCAAAGGGCGGAAATGTTAGCATAGTCGCCGTAAAGGTTCATTAAAACGTGATACAAATGAAGAATTTTCATTAGGCTTCCACCTCTACCCTTTCCAAAAATTTGCCCTTATCGGAAAAGCAGGTTATAACGTAAATCTTTTCGGGATTATTGTTATTAAGCTGATTTGCAGCAGCTTCTATGCTTTCGAAAACCGTGATTTTATCACTGCTTATATGGGTATAGCTAAATCTTGCGGCAAGGTCGTTTGCATAGGCACCTGCAAGAATTATTCTTTTAACATTACAGCTTTCAAGCAGGTGGAAATCAATATCATAAAGCCATGAAACATCACTTGTGAAATACTTACGGCTAATGGAATCTACAATGATTAAAACATCGCTTCCCTCGGTATCTTCGGCCGCAAGCTTTAAGGACATATCGTAGGATATGCTGTTTTCGTGTTTTGAGGTTAAAAGAGTTCCGCGGCGCGAGCCTAGCTTGAAGGTGATAACACGGCCGTTTTTAAGCACGTAATTATTAATGGATGCGGCTATGCCCTCGCCGCTAATTCCAAGAAGCGAGCAGGCTGTATATGCCGCTAAAATATTATATATATTGTAAAGCGACTTTAGGGTTAAATCTATTCTGAGCTTACCATCAATTTCAATATAGCCTTGCTCTAAATCGGCCTTGGTTACAGAATATGCGGTATTTTGCCTTTTGTAGCCGCACATACCGCAGGAATAATGGCCTATATGGTTATAGTGGTAGGTTTGGTAGTCCATTTTGGCGCTGCAAACGGGGCAATAAACCATATCGTTATAAACAGATGTGAAGGTATCACTGTCGCTACTGAGCTTGTCCGCACCGAAATAAACAGTGCCCTCGCGGTCTTTTCCAAAGAGGGATACAAGCGGGTCATCGGCATTAAGTACAAGGGTGCTTTTATCGCTTATAGACTCCTTTATTGCGGAATAAACCCACATTGGGTGGCCGTTACGGGTTAGCTGGTCGCGGTAGAGATTGGTTATTACATAATAGGTTGGAGCAAAATATTTAAAGGTATATTTTGCATAGCGTTCGTCGCTTTCAATAAGCAAAACATCCCCCTTAACCTTGCCGAAAATGTTGGCATTGGCAAGAATAAAGGTGGTTACCCCCTCTATTTGATTTGAGCCTTCGGCATTGTAGATTACATTTTTGCCGTTTTCACGCAGAATGTGGGCTATCATTTCGGTGGTTGAGGTTTTTCCGTTACTGCCCGTTACGGCAACAATATCCTTTGGGAGCTGTACCCGTGCGAGGATATCGGGGCAAAGCTTTAGGGCATATTTACCCGGAAGACTGCTTCCCTTGCCAACCATTTTTCCTATTATTCTAAGTGCTTTACAAAGAATTATTGCAAGTGTTTTTCTCATAAGAATTTCCTTACTTTAAATCAATTATGTATTTAACCTCGCACGCGTAATGTGAGGTGTTTCCTATGGTTTCGTAAATTCGGCGAAAACCGTTTTTCTCGTAGAATTTTTGTGCTCTTGTCATATTATCGAGGGTTTCAAGGTAGCACTGTTTGTAGTAGCCCTTTGCGTAGTTAAGTGCCGTATCAAGCAGTGCCTGTGCCGCACCGGTGCCCCTGGCTTCGGGCCTTGTGTACATTTTTTGCAGCTCGCAAACATCGCCCTTAAGCTGACCTATACCAGTGCCGCCAAGCAGCCTGCCATCTTCGGCTTCGGCTACCCAGTAACGGTTACCTGGGGTGTTATATATTTCGGAAAAGCGGCACAAATCGGGGTCGGCCCACGCGGTGCCCTCGTGATTTCCGCCATATTCTATGAGGCAATTTCTGATAATGGTTTCAACCTCTTTATTATCCTTTGCCTCTATAGTTCGTATTATATAATTCATATTATTCTCCGTTTATTTACGAGTTAAAAGCACGACCGATTCTATGTGGCTGGTATGGGGGAACATATCCACCGGTTGGATTTTTTTGACATTATATCCGTTTTTAATGAAGTATCTTAAATCTCGCGCAAGGGTTTCGGGGTTGCAGGAAACATATACCACCCTTTTTGGCGATAAAGTTACCACCGAGGACATAAAGCGTTCATCGCTACCCGCGCGCGGCGGGTCCATAATAACAACATCTGCCCTTTCCCCTGCCTTTGCCATATCTACCATAAAATCGCCGGCATCGGCTGTATAAAACTCAATGTTTTCTATACCGTTTTGTTTGGCGTTGAATTTGGCATCGCGTACGGCATCGGCATTAAGCTCAACACCTATAACCTTACCTGCTGTGTCTGATGCCAACATTCCGATAGTTCCCGTTCCGCAGTAGGCATCAATTACCGTTTCGGTGCCGCTAAGCTCCATATACTCGAGCGCTTTGCCGTAAAGCACGGTTGTCATTACGGGGTTTACCTGATAAAAAGAGCGTGGAGATATGCGGAAAACTTTGTTGAAAATTGTGTCTTCAATATAGCCCTCCCCATAAAGGGTTATGTTTTGCTCCCCTAAAACGAGGCTTGTGAACTTATTGTTTACATTTTGAACTATGGTGGTAATTTCGGGGTGGCGCTGCAGTAGTGCGTTTATAAATGAACGCTTTGATGGGAACACCGAGCTGCCCGTTACAAGCACCACCATAATTTGCCCTGTATAATAGCCTTTTCTTATTAAAACATGGCGTAAAAATCCTGTCATTGCATTTTCATCGAATGGCTTTAACTTAAAGGACTTTAACAGCTTTCTTATTGTTACAATAATCTCATCGGCCTTGCTGTCTTCAATAAGGCAGGAATCTATTGGCACGATTTTATGGGTTGAGGACTGATAAACACCCGAAATTATGCCCGTTTTATCCTTAGAAAAGGCGGCCTGCACCTTACATCTATAGTGGGTGGGTTCTTCCATACCTATTACTTCTTTTACACGACAAAATTTGCCAAGAAGCTTTATACATTTGATTTGTTTATATTTAAGCTGCTCTTTATAGGTCATATTTTGGAGATGACAGCCGCCGCACTTTTTATAGTACGGACAGCCGTTACCAAGACCCAGTCGGGCAGGTTTTTTTGTTTTATTTTCCACTTTCTTCTCCTTTAACTAAAAGCGCTACCGTTTCAACATGTGAGGTGCGTGGGAAAAGGTCAAATGGGGTGTATTCCTGAAGTTTATAGCCCAAACCACTAAGAATGTTAATATCTCTTGCAAGGGTGGCGGGGTCGCAGGAAACATAGACAAGCTTTTGGGGACAAAAACTGTTTGCAATAGTAGCGAGCAGTTCCTGGCTACAGCCCTTACGGGGTGGGTCGACAATTATAACATCGGGCTTTATTCCCTCCTGTGCCAGCGTTTGGGCGGCAACGGCTGCATCGGCACAAATAAATCTTGCATTAGCAATACCGTTATTTTGTGCGTTAAAGTTTGCATCCTCAACCGCTTCGGGTATAACTTCAACACCGATTATATTCTTTGCCTTATTAGCCATGGAAAGACCAATAGTACCTGCGCCGCAGTAGAGGTCTAGAACGGTTTTACCCTCGGGCGCGGCATACTCGGCCGCTTTTTGGTAAAGCAGCTCTGCCATATCGCGGTTAACCTGATAAAAGGATAGCGGATTTAATCTTACCCTTACGCCACAAAGTATATCGTAGATATATCCGTTACCGTAAATGGGTACACATTTATCCGATAAAATTACATTGGTTTTTGCCTTATTTATATTTAACACAACGGTTTTAAGGTTATCGCCAAGTTCGTGCTGTAAATCTTCAACAAGGCGTTTTGCGGCATTTACCTTTTCGCCGTTTATTACAAGACAA
Source organism: Clostridia bacterium (assembly GCA_017936045.1). Taxonomy (GTDB): domain Bacteria; phylum Bacillota; class Clostridia; order Oscillospirales; family Acutalibacteraceae; genus SFWF01. The sequence goes on along the minus strand of JAGBGJ010000039.1, from coordinate 8,426 downwards.
ACCATAATTTCGCCCGTTTTAAGTCCCTTGCGGATATAAAGGTGGCGAACAAGCCCCTTGCCCGTTTCCTCATTGTAGGGCAGGTTGCCTGATGTTTGCATCCAAAAGGTGAAAATTTCGCAAATGCGGGTAAACTCTTCGGGCTGAAGAAGACAGCTTTCACACTCGACAATTCTGTGGGAATGGTTTGCAAAAAAGCCCACTTTGCCGTTTTGCGACACGGGATACTGTGCTTTGTTGCGGTAACCACAGTTCTTTTCGTTTGTAACTATAGACTTTGCGGCAAGGTCCACCTTACCAATACGCCGTACGGCATCTTCCACCGACTGCTGTTTTATTCTTTGCTCTTCCGAATAGGAAATATGGCGGTAAACACAGCCGCCGCACTTAGAAAACACGCTGCAGTCTGGGGCAATTCTGGTTTTGGATTCGGTTATAATTTCCTCTATTTTACCAAAGGCGCAGTTTGTTTTAACCTTTAGAATTCTAACCTTTAAAACATCGCCAACGGCCGAAAGAGGAACAAAAACAGCAAGGCCCTCGTATCTGCCGATACCCGAGCCGAGAGAAGACATAGATTCAATTTTTATGTCGATAATGTCGTTCTTTTTCATAAAATCCTAAAAAGTAAAATCTTGTTTATTGTAGTTATCTAAATTCTGGCTGTAGTTTACAACTGCATACCTTGAATGAATGGCATAAGCCGCAAGAAAAATGGGCGCAGTATAGAACATAGGCAACGCCAAAAGGGATACCAAAGCCAGTGGTATAAACGAGATGGCAAGCCCTATAAAGGCTGTAACCGAGCGGCGGGATACCATTACCGAAATATGCATTGCTTCAAGCAAAAGCATATTGTCATCCATTACGGCAAGTGCCGGGAAGAGATAATATCTTGAAATTACGACAATTCCTGCCATTATGCCGACAACCCTTAAAAAGGACTGTACAAGGGCAAGGCCTGCAACCCAAAGCGGAACTTCGGCACCTAAGAACTGGTATATCCAGGAATTTGATATAACGGTTATTACAAAATAGGGCAAAAGACAGGTTAAAAATGCAGTGAAGAATTTAAAGATTAAAAACAAGACACACTTCAGTGCCCTTTTGTAAAGGAAGCGGCTTGAAAAGTAGTAAAATACTGCCGCGGGAGATTCCTTAAGACCATCTGTTGCGCGCCAAAACCAGCGTATTGCGCCAAGAAATATGGGTGCAAACAAGAAAACCAAAAGCACCGCAAAAATAGCACCGATTAATATTAATTTATTGGTTAAAAGCATTGAAAAAACACTTACAATAGTTACCACCAGCAGGTAGATAATATAGGGTATTACCCCTGCAATTCCTGCAGGTATGCGATAGCCTTTAAGGGTTGCTTTTACTGTGCTTTTAACAACCTTAGCGCTTGGAATTTTTAGTTGAAGCATTTGTTTTTCCTAACTTAGTATTTTTAGTCTGGCATAGCCTGCCATAATTTTTTTGGTACCAACGGTATCGAATGCGATTTCCAGCATGGCATCGTTGCCCATGGGGATAATCTTTATAATACAGCCTTCGCCGAAGGTTTTGTGCTCTACCCTCATACCCGTTTTATACTGGAGCGAGGTCTGAGCGGCGACAGGCGCCTTCTTTTCGGGCTCTTTATAGAAAACATTGTTGTAGTCAAAGCTATCCTTACGGCTGCTTGACTGAACGGGGGTAGCGGCATATACACTTCTTGCCTTGGTTTCCTCGCAGAGGGGCTGTGGTATATCGTTTACGAATTCGCTTCTTGGATTTCTTGAGGTGGAGCCGTAAAGCATACGGGTGGCCGCATTGGTTATATAAAGCTTTTCTTTAGCTCTTGTTATTGCAACATAGGCCAGCCTTCGTTCTTCCTCTATTTCTTCTATTCCGCAGAACATACTTTGAGAGGATGGGAAAAGACCCTGCTCCATACCAACAAGGAAAACCTTGCCGAATTCAAGACCCTTGGCCGAATGAACAGTCATTAAAACAACGGCATCATCGCCTGCCTCGTAGGAATCAATATCGCTTACAAGGGCGATTTCTTCCAAATAGCCTGAAAGTGTGGCATCTTCATTTTCGTTTTGGTACTGAATGATGCCGGTGGATAATTCCTTAACGTTTTCGGCGCGGTCCTGCCCTTCCCTACCTTCGGCAATGAGGGCATTCAAGTAGCCTGTTTTTGCAAGCATAAGTTCAAAAAGCTCGTTAATAGGTAGGCTATCTGCAACAGCGGTAAGCTCCTCTATCATATTGCAAAAGGCCTCTATTTTTACCCTTGCGCGGGAAAGCGTGGGATACTCGGCGGCATTTTTAAGCACCTCAAAAAGGGATACTCCTAGGGCCGAGGCTATTTGCTGGGCCGAGGCTATTGTGGTATCGCCAATTCCCCTTTTGGGCTCGTTTATAATTCTTTTAAGCCTTATATCATCGTTATTGTTGTCGATAAGCCTTAAATAGGCCAAAACATCACGGATTTCCTTGCGGTCGAAGAAACGGTGGCCGCCAATAACCCTATAGGTTATGCCGCTTCGGGCAAAAACATTTTCTATAGAGCCCGACTGTGCATTTGTGCGATATAAAACAGCGTGGTCGGCAAATTTTGCGCCCTGCCTTACACCCTCTAAAATCTTATCGGTAACATAGCGCGCCTCATCATTTTCATCAAGGGCTGTATGCAGGGTGATTTTTTCGCCCTGACCCCTGCTTGTCCAAAGATTTTTGCCCTTACGGCCAACATTGTGGGCAATAACGGCATTTGCTGCATCTAGTATATTTCCTGTAGAGCGGTAGTTTTGCTCCAGCTTAATAACCCTGGCATCGGGGTACTTGATTTCAAATTTTAGAATATTTTCGATTGTGGCGCCTCTGAAACGGTAGATACTCTGGTCATCATCGCCCACAACACAAATATTTCTATGCTCGCTTGCAAGCTGTTTTACAAGCTTGTACTGTGCGTGGTTGGTGTCCTGATACTCATCCACCATTATGTACTTGAACTTGTTTGAATAATAGGCCAGCACATCGGGATTTTCTTTGAAGAGCTTTACGGTATTGAAAATCATACCGTCGAAATCCATTGCATCGGATGACAGCAGTCTTTCTTCATACTGGGTATACAGCTTAGATATCATTCTTTCCCTAATATCGCTGCCGATATTCTGAGCAAAATCTTCGGGGGAAATCAGCTTATCCTTAGCTGCCGAAATGGCATTCATAACCGTTTTAACAGGGACAATTTTATCATCGAAATTATTTGCCTTTATAAGGTCTTTAATAAGCCTTTTTTGGTCGTCGGTATCGTAGATTGTGAAGTTACTTGTATAACCCACATGCTCGCCAAAGCGGCGCAGTATTCGGCCGCAAACCGAGTGGAAGGTACCTGCAACAACGCCCGAATTTTCGCTGCCGAGCTTTGCGGCAATTCGTTCTTTAAGCTCCCCTGCGGCCTTGTTTGTAAAGGTAATAGCAAGGATTTCCCACGGCTTGGCAGGTTCTACAGCCATATTCCAGAAATCGGGTAATTCACTTTTGCCCTCTAAATAATCTGATGCGGCCGAGGTATCCTCCTGAAAGAAGGTTGGCACATAATCGGAATTATAGGCATCGCCATACTTTATAAGATATGCAATACGGTTAACAAGCACAGTGGTTTTTCCGCTTCCTGCACCTGCAAGCACCAAAAGAGGGCCCTTAACGGTTGTTACCGCTTTGAGCTGCATATCGTTCATATTTGAAAACTCTTTTTCGATTACACTTCTTCTGATTTTTATAAATTCTGCTGAGTTCATATATTCTTCCTTGTTACATAATTATACATTTAACATTATACAATGTTTTTAAGTTATAATCAATGAATTTATTATAAATATTTTCAGCGTATACTTTAACGGCAGTTCACATATAATTGAGTTGAGGTGATTAGATGAAACCTATTAATTTAAAACGGCTGATAATTGCAATTTTAATACCCGAAGCGGTTGGGCTTTTATCATCATTCGTTACGGGAAATATAGGAAATATGTATAACAGCTACACAAAGCCGCCCCTTTCCCCGCCCGGTATTGTTTTTCCCATTGCGTGGGTAATCCTTTATGCGCTTATGGGTATTGCATCCTACATTGTGTATGAAGAGGGCAAGGGCGAAAAAAAGAAGGAGTCCCTTACCTTTTACGCCATTCAGTTGGCCGTTAATTTCATTTGGCCGATTATATTCTTCAGGTTTGAGGCTTACTGGGTTGCAGTGGTTGTAATTTTAATTCTTTTGGCCCTTGTTGTTATAACATCGTTTAAATTTAAAGAGATAAGCAATACCGCTTTTTATCTTATGATTCCGTATATTGCTTGGCTGATTTTTGCAACCTATTTAAACATTGGCGTTGCAGTTTTAAACTAAAAAAAGAGACCTCAAACGAGGTCTCTTTTTTGGTTTATGAAAGCCCGAAGCTAACAGTTAGTGCCTTATTTACCCTATCCATTGAAACGGTATCAAGCGCACCCATTTTCTCTTTAAGGCGCTGTTTATCAATGGTTCTAACCTGCTCCAACAGCACTATGGAATCCTTTGCAAGGCCACAGCCTGAGGCGTTAACCTGAATGTGGGTTGGAAGCTTGGTTTTGTCCTTTTGGCTTGTTATTGCCGCCGCAATTACGGTTGGGCTGTACTTGTTGCCAATATCGTTTTGGATAATAAGGACCGGGCGAACTCCACCCTGCTCTGACCCGATTACCGGGCTTAAATCCGCGTAGTATATATCTCCTCGTTTTACACTCATTTCTTTTCACACCTTGAAAATATTCTATTGATATTTTGACCCGTCTTATGCATTTTTAATCATTTAATACGGCCGGTGTCTAAAATATTTTATGCGGTGCTGGCGGCTTTTGTTAAAGCCACCCTTGAAAAATGAAAGATTATATAGTATATTAAATATATATGTTTAAATTAGGGCGGTGAATTTTTGCGAATACTGGCTATTGGTGATATTTGCGGCGAGCAGGGCTGCGAAAGACTGCTTAAAATATTACCAAAATTTAAAAAAGAAAACCAGATTGATTTCACCGTTGTTAACGGAGAAAACTCGGCTGACACCAACGGTATTTCGGGCCACAGCGCCGAAATAATTTTAAATGCCGGGGCAGATGTGGTTACCGGCGGCAACCACACACTTCATCGCAAGGATTTCCGCCATTTACTTGATGAAAACGAAAGATTGCTTCGCCCACACAACATTCCTTCTGCCCAGTATGGCAGCGGCTACTGTCTTGTTGATATGGGGTATGCAAGGGTTGCCGTAATAAATTTACTGGGCCAGGTTTACCTTGATATGCACGAAGCCGAAAACCCTTTTCTTTGTGCAGACACCCTGCTGCAGCGTGCAAGTAATGATGGCGCCAACATAATTCTTGTTGATTTCCACGCCGAGGCCACCAGCGAAAAAAAGGCACTGGGCTTTTACCTGGATGGTAAGGTTTCCGCACTTTTCGGCACACATACGCATGTTCAAACTAACGATGCCACCATACTTCCAAACGGCACAGCCTATATTACCGACCTTGGTATGAGCGGACCTGTTCACAGCGTTTTGGGGGTTAAGCCCGAAATTATTATTGAACGCTTTAAAAACGGAGAAAAGGGTCGTTTTGTTTTTGCCGAGGGTGAAAATGATATTCAAGGAATTGTTTTTGAGGTTGACCCGAAAACCTCAAAAGCTTTGTGGATTAAAACTGTAAAATTTTAGTACGGAGTAGTTTAATGCTTAAAAAGATAGTTTCAGTTTTTCTTTGTTTTACTATGCTGTGCCTTATTGGGTGCGGCAAAGCTGAAGAAGAAAAGCCGCAAGAAAAGCCGCAGGACAGCAGCGCTGCCCAAACCTCAAACGAGCTTAAGCTTTTATATTGCGCCAACGACACGCTAAACCCATACAAAACCATAAACAAGCTTAATGCCGAGCTTGGACTGTTGCTTTTTGACTGTCTGGTTAAATACGACAATAATTTTGAAACGGTTTACTGCCTTGCAAGCTCGGTTACAGTAGAGGATAAAAGCTGCACTGTAACCCTTAGAAATGCCACCTTTTCCGATGGCAGCACGGTTTCGGCCGATGATGTAGTTTATTCCTTTAACCTGGCGCGTGAAAGCGAGAGGTTTAAAGATATATTTTACGAGGTGGAGTCGGCCACGGCAACAGATTCCTCGCACATTGTGTTTACGCTTAGCTCTGCCGACCCTTATTTTGAAAAGCTGCTTTGCTTCCCCATTATTAAGGCGGGCTCGGATACACTTAGAAATGAAGATAATGTAGAGCTCCCGCCAATTGGCAGCGGAAGATATATTTTCGACAGCAAAGAGGCTGTTTTAACCAAAAATAGCAATCACTTTATTTCCGGCGGAAGTATTGAAAAGATAACGCTTATCAATGCACCCGACTCCGAATCTATGGAGCATTATGTTGAGGTTGGTGCAACCGATATATATTTTGCCGAAATGAACGATGACAGCATTATTAGAATGAGCAGTAAAAAGGTTTCGGTAAACAGAAACAACCTTATTTACCTTGGAATTAACCACAACTACGGCCCGCTTAAATCGGATGAAATAAGGTTTGCAATATCGGCTGCAATTTCAAGAAAGGATGTTGCAACAAAGTCATTCCACACAAATGCATCACCTGCAACGGGCTTTTTCCACCCCGCTTTTGCCGCTGTTTCGGATTATCAGAGCATTAATCCCGAAAGCGATAAAAAAATATCTATTGAGAATTTATCAAATATAGGTTATAATAGATTGAATGATGAGCGTTATTATGAAAACAATAATGGTAAGATTTTAGAATTTACCCTGCTTGTTAACCGCGACAGTGCTTCTAAGCTTGCGGCAGCAAACCTTATTGCCGAACAGCTTGCAGATGCAGGCATTAAAATTACAGTTAACGCACTTTCCAAAGACGGATATTTTGCAGCCCTTCAAAACGGCGACTTCCAGCTTTACTTGGGTGAGGTTAAGTTTTTGGCTAATATGGATATTCGTTCACTTGTTAAGGCAGGCGGAAGTGCGGCCTACGGAATGATTACTCCAACCGTTCAAACCGAGGCTGATGGAACCCAGTATTATGATAACGAAACCTCTTATGTTTCGGTTCTGGACGGTTTTTACGAAGGTAAGAATACAATTATTGATGTGGCCTCTGCCCTTCAGTCTTCTATGCCGATAATACCGCTTCTTTACAGAAATTCTTTAGTTTTTTATTCTAACGATATTGAAGATGTTTATAATCCCCCATATAGCGATATCTTCATTTCAATAGATAAATATATTGTAAAAAAATAATTTTCGGAGGATTTTATATGATTTCTTATGAAACCCGATTAGGTAAAATTCACATCTCTGAAGAGTACCTTCAAAAGCTCATCGGTCAAACAGTTACCTCTTGCTTTGGCGTGGTTGGTATGGCCCCCGGCAACAGCTTTCAAAAGGTTGTTGGTCTTTTTACCAAGACCCCCGATGTTAGAAAGGGCATTGTTATTAAGGGTGATGCCGAAAGCGTAAATATCGAGCTTCATATTATTGTTTCTTACGGAATCAACATTAACGCTATTGCACAAAGTATTGTTAACAAGGTGCAATACACCGTTACCGAAGCAACCGGAATTAAGGTTAATAAAGTAACCGTAAAGGTTGACGGTATTAAAGAGTAGTCTTAAGGAGTGTACTTATGTTTAACGGAAATATACTGCGCGATGCGATTATTTCTGCGGCCAACAATATTGCAAACCAAAAAAATGCCGTAGATGATTTGAATGTCTTCCCCGTTCCCGATGGAGATACCGGTACTAATATGTCAATGAGTATCGGCAACGCTGCAAGAGAGCTTGCAAGAATTGAGGGCAAAACCGTTGGCGAGGTTGCCAAGGTTGCCGCTTCTGCTCTGCTTCGCGGTGCCAGAGGAAACTCGGGTGTTATTACTTCCCTTTTATTCCGTGGTTTTTCTAAGGGATTTGCAGGCGCCGATGAAATCACACCAGAAAACCTTGCCGCTGCATTCAAGGCAGGTGTTGAAGCCGCTTATAAAGCTGTTATGAAGCCTACCGAAGGCACAATCCTTACCGTTTCAAGGGTTGCCGCTGAATATGCCGAAGCTGCAGCAAACGATGGTAAAGATGCACTTGAGGTATTCGAGGCCGCTATTGAAGGTGCAAAGGATGCCCTTGCAAAAACTCCCGAAATGCTTCCTGTTCTTAAGAAGGCAGGCGTTGTGGATGCAGGCGGACAGGGCTTTGTTGTTATCCTTGAAGGTATGTATTCGGTACTTAAATACGGTAAGATGATTGAATCTGCCAATATGCCAGAAACCGAAGAAAAAAGCGAAGCTACTTCAAGAAACGCAGCAGGCGAGCTTGAAGATTTTGATATTAATTTC
>JAGBGJ010000038.1 GCA_017936045.1 Clostridia bacterium | reverse complement strand
TGCCTGTTCTGCCACTAAAAATTTTCTTTTTAAGGTGCTTCGCAGTTTCGTAATATGCAGTAATTTTCAGTATTGAAGCCAAAAACCGCAGGAAGGCTGGCGCCTTTTAAGGGTTTTGGCAAAAATACGGGAATTTACGCTAGAGAAACAAATACTGCCCTATCTGGTGTGGGCGTTTTGTCGGGAGTTTGCTTTTATTAAAGAAGTACGCTCATTACCTTGGGGAAATCAAGGTAGTTGTCTATTGTGAGGAAGTTAAAATCGGAAAGGTAAACCGATTCATCGTTTCCGCCCGGGCCGTAGTCATCGCCAACATATACAACCTCATCGTGAGCAATGCCCCTTTCCTCGCAGTATTTTGCAAGGGCGTATGCCTTATTGAAGGGGGCGGGTGCCATATCAAACGAGGAAGAGCCGCCTACGAATACGGTGTAGTCGGAGAAGGTTGCCTTTACATCCTCGTAAATGGCGCGGCGCTTTTTGCGGTCGGGGTCGAAGGCAAGCTTGTCTTCAATTTTAGCTGCGGTGCCTAGTACCGGAAAGGTTACACAGCCCGAAGCGTGATATTCAACATTATCCCCTGCAAATTTGGTGTATCCATACTTTTCGCGCATTGCGGTAACGCGCTTTTCGATAGACTCCTTATCCACAGGCATAGTATCGTTGCGAACTATGTCGAGTTCACCTGTTTCGGGGTTGTATTCGGCATACTGCATACCGTAGTTTCCAAGCACATCTATGGGGAATTTGCCCATTTGGTTAAAGATGCGGTTACACATACCGGCACCCGCCATTAAGAGCTTGTACTTTTTGGATAGTTCCTCTAAAACCTTGCGGTTTTCCTCCCCTAAGGGAGATTTGTGCTGGGTTAAGGTACCATCAAGGTCGAAAGCGATTAATTTGATTTTATTTTTATCCATTTTGCACACCTCTTAAAACTGATAGTAGAGCCAAAGCACGGTATAGCGGTCCTTTAAGTCCTTACCGTAGAGCACGGCATCGGCAATTTTTTCTTGGCCGTACATATTAATAAATGCATCAAAATCAAGCTCAATTTCATCGAGCAGATTTTTTATATAATTAAAGCTAGGGCAGCTTTGAAGCACTAACTTAATTTGGTTAAGTTTTGATGCTACAACAGCGCTGTCATCTGCAGCATAGTGACCAACCTTGTTTTGAAGGGCAATACATTCATCGGCCGAGGTTGAGTAGATACGGCGGATTTCCTTTTGCCAATCTCCCCTATCTTGCTTTTCTGTTTTAATACCCTTTTCTAAAAGCAGTTCGCGAAGCTTACAGGTAACTGCAGCCGAATACATAACATCTATACCGTGGAGGAAATACTCTTTATTATCTAAGATTCCTGTAATTTCAAAGAAGTGGGAAAGATGATGCTCACTACCCGATGCAGGGCGGGAGTTGCCAACATAGGCCATTGCAATACCAACTGCAACCAGTGCCTCCATTAAAGCGCCGACAGCCTTGGGCTCGCGGGAAAGAACAGCCTTTGCTAGGGGCTCAACCTCCTTAACGCAGGACATTGTAAGCTCGTAAACCTCATCGCAAAAATATTCATCCTTAATTATGCGGGCCAGTTTCCAGTCGTTAAGGCAGGAATACTTACCGATTATATCGCCATAGCCCGACTGAAGCATTGGTGTGGGTGCGGTGGCAAGCACTGCAGGTTCGGCAATAATTGCCTTTGGCGGGCGGGCATTAAGGGTTACCTTCATTCCGCCGAGAATAAGGGCTGAGCCAACAGAGGCATAGCCATCCATACTGGGGGCGGTTGCTACTATGTAATAGGGCAAATCGTTTTTAAAGCTTACGTATTTGCAAAGGTCATTAATAACGCCAGAGCCAACACCAAGAATTAGGTCGGTACTGCCCGTTACCCTGCTGCCAATTACCTCAATTTGGCTTTCATCGGGGATAACAACATCAGTTTGGTCCTGTAAAACAATGGTTTCTGCCACACTGTCGCCAAGAATTTCGGCAACAGATTTTCCGCAAACGGCATAGGTGTTTTTGTCGCAAACTATAAGAATATTCTTATAATCCTTACACATTTCGGGCAGGCGGGATAGCGCGCCATCTGCTATATCAACATAAGTGATGGGACAGCTGTGTGATTTACCGCAAGAGCAATCATTTATTCCTTTAAGAAGTTTTTTTATATCCATAATCAACCTCCAAAAATTATACACGCTAATTGTACTAAACTATTGCGTAAAAATCAAGTTGTTTTACCCAAAAAAATACAGCCCGATTTGCTCGGGCTGTAAAGATTGTTCTTGAATTATTTAAGAGCTGCTTTGAGGTTTTCGAGCTGTTCGCGAAGCTGTGCGGGAAGCTTGTCGCCAAACTTCTTGTAGTGCTCTTCGATTTCAGCTGCTTCCTTAGACCAGATGTCCTTATCAACAGCAAGGATGCTCTTTAAGGTATCGATATCGAAGTCGAGGTCGGTAAGGTCGATGTCCTCTGCCTTGGGAACATATCCGATAGCAGTTTCATCAGCATCTGCCTTGCCCTCGCAACGGTCGATAATCCAGTTAAGAACACGCATATTGTCGCCGAAACCAGGCCAAATGAAGTTGCCTTCATCATCGGTACGGAACCAGTTAACGTTGAAG
>JAGBGJ010000037.1 GCA_017936045.1 Clostridia bacterium | reverse complement strand
TTTAGCTGTAGACTTCTTTGCAGGAGCCTTCTTTTCAGCTACTTCCTTAACCTCTGCCGAAGCCTTTACAAGGTCGATAGCCTTGTTGAGTGCTACACTGCCGATAACATCACTTTCGGGAAGAGCAGCCTTAACCTGTTCAACCTCAATTCCGTAAGCAGCAGCCATTTTTTCATACTCAGCGTTGATTTCATCTTCAGTTGCTGTGAGGCCTTCAAGTTCTACAATCTTTTCGAGAGCTAAGCGAACCTTAACCTGCTTTTCACTTTGAGGACGGAAGGTTGCCTTGAAGTCTTCAACTGTGGTTTGTGTATATTTAAGATAGGTTTCAAGGTCCATTCCCTGACTTCTGAGACGATAATCGAACTCACGAACACTTTCGTTGGAACGGTTTTCAATCATTGCTTCGGGAATTTCGGCCTTCATACCTTCTACAACAGCATCGATAAGCTGATTTTCAACATCTTCATCAGCAGCCTTAGCCTTGCGGTCGAGTGCCTTTGCTTTGATGTCTGCCTTTAAGTCATCGAGAGTATCGAACTCGCTTACATCCTTTGCAAACTCATCATCAATTGCAGGCATTTCCTTAGCCTTGATTTCGTGAAGCTTGCACTTGAAGGTTGCTTCCTTGCCTGCAAGCTCTTCAGCCTGATAATCTTCGGGGAAGGTTACAACAACATCGAATTCATCGCCTGTGTTGTGGCCAACGATTTGCTCCTCAAAGCCGGGGATGAACTGACCTGAACCGAGGGTTAAGGTATAGCTTTCGCCCTTACCACCTTCGAATGCAACGCCATCAACAAAGCCTTCAAAATCGATAACAGTCATATCGTTCATAGCAGCAGCTCTGTCATCAATAGTAACTATACGAGAGTTTCTGTCTGCTAAGCGGTCAATTTCAGCCTGAATTTCTTCATCGGTTACAGCAGGAGTAACACGCTATGCCTTAAGACCCTTATATTCGCCAAGCTCAACCTCCGGCTCTACTACAACAACAACCTTGAGTACAGCACCATCAGCCTTGCTAACGGATACAACATCGGTCTTTTCAACATCAACAAGCTTAATCTTAGCTTCATCTACAGCACCAAGAAGTGCACCCTCGTAGAGATAGTTAAGAGCATCATCAAAGAAAACTGCTTCGCCGTAAAGCTTTTCAATCATATGAAGAGGAGCTTTACCCTTTCTGAAGCCGTTAATAGCAATATTCTTTACTTCCTTTTTATATACTTTTTGAATCGCAGCACAAAAAGACTCGCTATCGATTGAAATTTCAAGCTCGTACTTATTGGTCTCGATTTTGTTTGAAGCTTTCAAACTCATAATTTTTACCTCCGAAAAACTAACTTGACACTTATGTGTCTAAACGTTCAACAATTAATATAACATATATTTACAATTTTTTCTACCTATTTTTTGAATTTTTTTTATTTTATTAAAAAGGGCACAAAATTCATACAGTCGCAGGATACAAGTTTTAGCTTTATGCCACTAAATTCAGGTATGGAGTTATTAAATCCGTTACCGTGAATATGCCCGTAATAAACCTGCCGAACATTAAACTCTTTCAAAATTTCAATAAACTCATCGGTATGCTCTTCGCCGTAGGCAACGGGATAGTGTGTAAACACAAGGGGCGTTTTACCTGTGCCCACTGCCTGCTCTAAGGAACGCCTTAATCTGCCCGCTTCCCTTGCGATAATTTTTTTATTATCTTCCGCTTCGGAAAAGAGCCAGCCGCGTGTTCCGCAAACCGCAAAATCTTCGCAAACAACGGCGTTATTAAAAACTAGTTTAACTGTTTTTATATTATTTTGTTCAAAAAATTCGTTAACCTTTTTAACAGTTGACCACCAAAGGTCGTGGTTGCCCTTAAGCAGTAACTTTGTGCCGGGCAGTTTTTCCAAAAACAAAAAGTCTTCAAGGGTTTCTTCAAGTTTAAGCGCCCAGGAAAAATCTCCCGGTATTACTACGGTATCTTCAGCTTTTACCAATCTTTTCCAGTTGCTTTCAATTCGCGCAACATAGTTATCCCAACCAAAAACCTCCATAGGCTTATTTGTTCCAAGGGATAAATGTAAATCAGAAATTGCAAAAATGCTCAAACTTTTCACCTCTTTTTTGAATATATTTTTGTTTTTTTGAAACAATAAAGATACCGATGCTAATCGGAAAACACACAACTTAAACGGAGGAAATAAAAATGAACAACAATTCAAATTGTGCACCCGAAAAGGAAATTTCAGGAATTAAATGCGATGTTTTTAACTGCGAATACCACCACGAAGGCAACAAGTGCTATGCAGGCTGCATTGAGGTTGGTAACGGCAACTGCAAAAACAACAAGGATACCGCTTGCAACACATTTAAAGCAAAGTTCTAATTAAAACAAAAACGCCCGATGGGCGTTTTTGTTTTTCTAAGCTATTTAATACCCAAATGATTTAAAACAACCTTATTCATATCATCTTTTTCGCAAACATTATTAAAACGAACTTCGGAAGTTTTAAGTGCAGCGATAGGTGCGGGAATATTTGTTTTTGTTGCTGTAGACAGCTTTTCAGCAGCATCGAACTCGTTAACGGGCACGGTTTGTCCGAGCGCCTCTAAAACACTGTTAGCAAACTTATAGGGACTTGCAGTTGAAGCGATAACAGTAGGACGACAGTCACCCGTTTCCTGCTTATAATCGTTATAAACGCTAACTGCAACGGCAGTGTGTGTATCTATAAGATAACCATATTCTTCAAAAACATTCTTAATGGTAGCTGCGGTTTCTGCCTCGCTGCAAAAACCTCCGAAGAAGATATCTTTAAGTTTAGCCAGAACATCTTCACTAACGGTATATTCGCCTTCGTTTTTAAGGGCATCTTGCCAAGCTGCAACCTGCTTATCGTTATGGCCTGTAAGCTCGTAAAGCATTCTTTCGAGGTTGGAAGAAATAAGAATGTCCATTGAAGGAGAAATTGTGGTATAGAAATCGCGGTTGCGGTTATAAGTGCCGGTTTTAAGGAAATCACTTAAAACATTGTTGGAGTTTGAGGCACAAATAAGCTTTGCAATGGGCGCACCCATTTGGCGAGCATAGTAAGCAGCCAAGATATTACCGAAGTTACCGGTTGGAACAACAACGTTGAAGCCATCCTTAAGGTAATCTTCTCCCTTATCCATTAAATCGCAGTAGGAAGAAATGTAATAGATAATTTGAGGAGCAAGGCGACCCCAGTTAATTGAGTTAGCGCTTGAAAACTCCATATTGTTTTCACTTAAAAGCGCCTTAATATCATCATTGGTAAATATGGTTTTAACTCCGGTTTGAGCATCATCAAAATTGCCGTTAATAGCGCAAACATATACATTCTTACCCTTTTGGGTGTTCATTTGAAGTTGCTGCATTGCGCTAACACCATCGTTAGGATAGAAAACCATAATTTCGGTGCCTTCTACATCCTTAAAGCCTTCAAGTGCGGCTTTGCCTGTGTCGCCGGAAGTTGCAACAAGAATAACGGTCTTCTTGCCATCTCCAACCTTTTTGGATGAGGTTGTTAAAAGATAAGGCAAAATTTGAAGCGCAAGGTCCTTAAAAGCGCAGGTAGGACCATGCCAAAGCTCAAGAATATTAACCTTATCATCAAGTGCCTTTAAAGGTGCGGGAAGGTCATTATCAAATGAACCTAGATATGCACCCTTAGCGCAATAATCAAGCTCTTCTTCGCTGAAATCAGTAAGGAAAAGACCTAAAATATATTTTGCTCTTTCTACATAGCTCATATTTTTGAGAGCAAGAAAATCTTCTTTTGTTAAGGTAGGAACGGTTTGTGGAACAAAAAGTCCGCCCTCCTTAGAAATGCCGTGTGCAATTGCATAGGCGGCTTCTACTGACTGCGCATTGTCGCGCGTACTGTTGTAAAGCATTGTTTTCTCCATCCTATACTTAAATTTATCTTAATTATTTTATAATAAAAGCAATGTATTGTCAAAGGTTTTGTCTAATCATCGAAAAGATTATATGTAAATGCGTTTTTAATGTAATTTAGGGAAAATTTAGGTTCGCCGCTTGCATCTGTTTTATAGGTTACCTCGGCAATATCAAAGCGGTACGGAAAACTCTTCATATAAGCCCTTTGCAAAAAGATTCTTGCCGTTTTTGCAAGCTTGGTTTGCTTACTGAAGCTTACCGCATCTTTAGGGGCAACAAGTGAATTTTCTCTTCGGGTTTTAACCTCTACAAAAACAACCGATTTTGGGTTTTCGGCGACAATATCAATCTCGCCATATCCCGTTGTAAAGTTTTGTCTAACTATAATATAGCCCTTGCTTTTAAGCCAGTTGGCAACAAGCTGCTCCCCTATTCTTCCAATTTCTTTTTGATAACTCATAGTTTTTTAAGAAAAGAGGGGCGGTGCACTTCGCTTGGGCCATATTTCCTAATAGCATCCATATGCTCTGCCGTACCGTAACCCTTATGCTTTGCAAAATTATATTCGGGATACTTTTTATCATATTCAAGCAGCAGTCTATCTCTTGTAACCTTTGCCAGAATTGATGCGGCGGCAATAGACAGGGATTTTGCATCGCCTTTAACCACCGTTTGACAATCAATTTTAATATCTTTGGGAACACGATTCCCATCTATAAGCGCAAAATCAGAATTTATTTTAAGACCATATATTGCGCGGTTCATTGCCAAATATGTAGCATTTAAAATATTGTGTTCCTCTATTTCTTCCACCGAAGCAAATGCAATAGAATAAGCAACAGCCTTACTACAAATTACATCAAAAAGGGCTTCCCTTTTCTTTTCACTTAGCTTTTTAGAATCATTTACACCAACAAGCTCGGTATTAGGGTCGAGTATAACAGCGGCAGCACAAACGGGGCCTGCCAAAGGGCCTCTGCCTGCTTCATCCACTCCGCACACGAACTTATATCCGTTTGCTGCGGCCTGCATTTCAAGTTCAAAATCAGGCATAATTTTCAACCCTTTCAAGACTGATTCTTCCTATTTTACAGTTTCGATATTCTTCAAGCAGCATTGCCGATGCCCTTACAGTATCGGTTTCGCCGCCACGGATAACCATACCGCGTTTTTTGCCTATTGCGCAAAGGATATCGTAAGAGTCCTCTTCAAGCTCTGCTAGGTTATAACGCGCCATAAAAAGCTCGGGATAGCTTTCTTTAAGGTTATCTATAAGTCTGACAGCAAGAAGCTCTATATCCAAAATACCATCTTTTACAGCACCGGTGAAAGCAAGGCGTTCGGCGACCGTTTGGTCTTCAAACTTGGGCCAAAGTACACCCGGAGTATCTAACAGCTCAAGCTGTTTATCAATAGATACCCACTGATTTCCTCTGGTAACGCCGGGCCTATTTTCGGCCTTAACCCTGCTGCCGCCTGCAATGCGGTTAATAAATGTGGATTTACCAACATTAGTAATTCCCACAACCATTACTCTAAGCGGTTTGCCTGCCATACCCTTTTCACGATATGACTCAAGCTTATCCTTAAGGGTTGTTTTAACAATATCTTTAAAATTTGAAAGTCCCTTGCCCGTTTTGCAGTCAATGGGAATGGCATGAATGCCTTGTGTTTTGTAATATTCTATCCACCTTGCAGTTTGCTTTGGGTCGGCCATGTCGCACTTGTTAAGTAATATCATTAAAGGCTTATCCTTAATAATGTCTCTAAGGTCGGGATTGCGACTGCTTACCGGTATTCTGGCATCTACTATTTCGGCCACAGCATCAATAATAGGCAAAACCTCCGCAATTTTGCGGCGGGTTTTTGTCATATGACCGGGAAACCACTGAATGTGTTGCATTTCACTACTCATTTTCGTAAAGCCCTCCAATGGAATCAAAAGGCCAAATTCTATAAACTGCCTTGCCTAAAACATATCTTTCATCTATAAGCCCTAAGTCCCCGATTGAAGAAGAACGGCTGTCGGTTGAGTTGTTACGGTTATCGCCCAACACAAATATGTGTCCTTCTTTAACATATACGGGGAATTCAATATCGTATCTGAGGTTTGTAGGGCCATTGGCATAAGGCTCGGACAGTTCGACCATATTGCTAAGGTCTGCACCAACATACACCTTGCCCGTTTCAAAATTAATATCAACATACTGGCCTTCGGTTGCAATTACCCTTTTTATGATAGGTTCACGGCTGGTATCGGCCGAATCTACGGAATTGTTTGTATTTCTTGAAACAACGACAATATCCCCGTACTCAGGGGTGTAGAAAAAGTTAGAAATAATAACTCTTTCCCCACTGTACAGGGTGTTTTGCATTGAAGGACCAACAATGGTTGCAACACGGAAGAATAAAGAAAAAATTATAACAACCGAAATTAAAGCTATTACAACGGTATCAACCCAGTCAAAGAGCTCTGCAACTTTTGGTTCTTTTGAGTTTTGGGTTTGCTCATCAGTTCTTTCTTCAGTTTCAAAATCTTTATCAAGTTCCATAAGATACCTCGGAATTAGAATAAAAAAACAAAAGGAGACAGCGCAAATCCGCAGTCTCCTTTCTTAGCAACGATTTAGAGTGATTCTTTAACCTTTGCTGCCTTACCAACTCTATCACGGAGATAGTAAAGTTTAGCTCTGCGAACGCGACCCTTTCTGATCGTTTCGACTTTAGCTACATTGGGTGAATGTACGGGGAACACACGCTCTACACCAACGCCGTAAGAAACACGTCTTACAGTGAAGGTTTCAGCAATACCGCTGTTGTTCTTAGCGATAACAGTTCCTTCGAACATCTGAATTCTTTCACGTTCACCTTCGCGGATTTTAACGTGTACGCGAACAGTGCTACCGATTTCGATGACAGGAGCATCTTCCTTCATCATTCCTGCTGTGAGATTTTTAACAGCATCCATCATTATTTTTTCCTCCTAAAATTTCCAGATGTTCATATCACCCGGTGATAGAGGACCATCCGCTTTAATGTCGATAATTCGGCATCAAACCCACCTATTAGGACACAGGTGTAATCAAATGCTAAAGTATTATACTACAGACCTTTTAAAAAAGCAAGCATTTTTTTAAGTTTTATTAAAAGTTTCTCTTTGGCCGCAAAATTAAATTATTTTCGACAAAAACGTAATTTACTATTGAGAAAATTCAATATATATTGTATAATATATTCGTATATGTATATATTGTGTTTTACTTGAGGTGCAAGCTTGGAAAATATAGTTTATTTAGACAATAGCGCTACCACAAAACCTTGTGATGAAGCTATAGAATATATGAATAATGCAGTGTGTAAAACTTGGGGAAACCCCTCTTCCCTACACACGGTTGGCATAAACGCCGAGGAGCTTGTCTTTTCGGCCAAAGAGGTTTGTGCTAAGGCCATTGGTTGCAGAAGTGATGAAATATATTTTACCTCCGGTGGCACCGAATCCAACAATCTTGCAATTACCGGCGCTGTAAATTCCAGAGCTAAAAGAGGCAACCGAATTGTTACTACCGAAATTGAACATCCTTCGGTTTTAGAAACAATAAAGGCCTTGGAGCAAAAAGGCTTTGAGGTGGTTTACTTAAAGCCCGATAATAACGGAAAAGTTTCCGAAGAGGCTATAAATGGGGCCGTAAACAAAAACACAATACTTGTAAGCATTATGCTTGTTAACAATGAAATTGGAACTGTTCAGCCAATAAAGGCTGCTGCAAAGGCAATTAAAGCTGCAGGCGCCCCTGCACTTTTACACTGCGATGCAGTTCAGGGCTTTGGTAAGATTAACATTAAGGTTAATGAGCTTGGGGTTGACCTTCTAACCTTCAGCGGACACAAGATACACGCGCCAAAAGGCATTGGTGTTCTTTACAAGAAAAAAGGCGTAAACATTGCTCCTGTTATATTTGGCGGCGGTCAACAAGACAGTGTGCGCCCCGGAACCGAATCGGTACCGCTTATTTATGCGCTTGAAGGTGCAATAAGGGCATTACCTAATGTTGAAGAAGCAAATAAAAAAATGCAGGCTCTTTGCGATTATGCAAAAGAAAAACTTACAGCCACCGAAACAGTTTCTTTAAACTCCCCTCAAGATGCAATACCGTATATTCTTAACGTTTCGGTTTTAGGGTACCGTTCTGAAACACTGCTTCATTTCTTAGATGCACAGGGTGTTTTTGTTTCAAGCGGAAGCGCCTGTTCCAAAGGAAAACTCAGTTACACCCTTTCGGCACTTGGGCTTGACAGCAAGCGTATAGACAGCGCGCTTAGAATCAGTTTTTCAAGAGACAACACTAAAGAAGATATAGACAAATTATGCGATGCCATTATATTGGCTACAAAAAAATTAAAAAGGGCTTAAACTATGAACGAAATCATATTAATTAAAAACGGAGAACTGGCCTTAAAGGGTCTTAACAGAAATGTGTTTGAAGACACACTTATAAAGAATTTAAAGGTTGCTTTGGAGTCGTGCGGAGAGCACACCATTCGCAAGGCTCAATCAACTATATACATTGAGCCCAGTGATGACAGCTTTGATTTTGACAATGCACTTGATAGAGTTTCTAAGGTTTTTGGCATTGCCGCGTTTTCAAGAGCCAGGGTTTGCGAAAAGAATATCGACAGTATTCTTGCCAATGCCTGCGAATATTTAAAAGAAACTATGCAAAGTGTTAAAACCTTTAAGGTTGAGGCTAAAAGAGCCGACAAGCGCTTCCCGCTTAAGTCCCCCGAAATCAGCGCAATGGTTGGCGGAGCATTGTTATCACGCTACCACCATTTAAAGGTTGATGTTCATAACCCTGATGTAATTGTTACCGTTGAGGTTAGAGATTACGCCGCTTATATCAGAGCAGGACAGTTGCACGGTGCAGGCGGCCTGCCGGTTGGAACTGCAGGAAAGGCTGCCATTCTTATTTCGGGTGGAATAGACTCCCCCGTTGCAGCTTGGACTATGGCAAAAAGAGGCTTAAAGCTTGATGCCATACATTTTGCAAGCCCCCCATACACCAGTCCCAGAGCCGAGCAAAAGGTTAAAACCTTGTTATCTAAGGTTGCTTTATACTGCGGCACAATCAAGCTTGCTATTGTACCTTTTACCGAAATTCAGGAAAAAATCGCCGAGGTTTGCCCCGAAGAATATTTCACGCTTATTATGCGCCGAATGATGATGCGCATTGCCGAAAAGATAGCTGCGTACCACAAGTGCGGAGCTTTAATCACGGGCGAAAGCTTAGGTCAGGTTGCTTCTCAAACACTGCCTGCTATCGGTGTTACAGATGCCGTTACCAATATGCCCGTTCTTCGCCCATTAATTGGCAGCGACAAGGAAGAGATTATAAAAATTTCCCGCAAGATAGACACCTTTGAAACCTCTTGCCTGCCTTACGAGGATTGTTGCACAGTCTTTACCCCTAAGCACCCCAAAACACGCCCAACTATTGCACTTTGCGAAGAGGCCGAGGCGGCCCTTAATATTGATGAGCTTGTAAAACAAGCCATTGAGGGAACAAAGTTTGTTTTTATTGATTAGTTTTAACGGAGGTTTATATGAACGCTGAAATATTATGCGTCGGAAGTGAACTCCTTTCCGGAAAAGTTTTAAACACAAACGCTCAATATATTGCCAAAGCGTTAGGTCAGCTTGGCCACACCTGCAGCAGGCAGCTTACCGTTGATGATAACAAGGCTAATATTAAGGAACTTGTAAAAAACTCGGTACATTCCTGCGATTTGCTTATTGTTACAGGCGGCCTTGGACCTACAGAAGATGATGTTACCAAAGAAGCTGTTTGCGAAGCACTTGGCCTAAAGCTTGTTGAAAACAAAATATGCAAAAAACACTTAGAATCATATTTTAACCGTTTAGGCAAAACTCCTACAGCAAACAATTTCAGGCAAATAACCGCACCCGAAGGGGCAACAATATTTAAGAACGAACGCGGCACCGCATGCGGAATATTCATAGAACACAAGGAAAAAAAGATAATACTTTTACCCGGCCCACCTAAAGAGTTAACATATATGGTTGATTCTTATGTTGTGCCTGTTTTAAAGAAGTATAATTCAAACGCCATCGTTACCCACACTGTAAATGTATTCGGTATGGGCGAATCGGCTATTGAAACAGCTCTCCAACCGATTATTACTTCAAAGAATCCCGTTATTGCTACCTACTGCAAGGAAAACGAATGCGAGGTTTCTGTTACCGCTACTGCAAAAACTGCCGAAGAGGCAGAAAAACTTTGTTCCACAGCCATATTTAACGTTAAAGCCCTGCTTGGAGATGTTGTATACGGCACAGATTCGGACAGCCTTGCGCATGAGGTTGTAAAGTTTCTTAAAAAGAATGGCTTAAAGGTTGCAACCGCTGAATCCTGCACGGGTGGTATGCTCTCGCAGTCGCTTACCTCCGTTTCAGGCGCATCCGAGGTGGTTGAAATTGGTATTTTAGCCTATTCAAACCGAATTAAGAACGAAGCATTATCTGTACCCCACGATGTACTTTTAGAGGAAGGTGCTATTAGCGCTGAAACTGCAATGTACCTTGCTAAAAACGTTAGAATTTTAAGTGGTTCCGATATTGGCGTTGGTATTACCGGTAATGCAGGGCCATCGGCAAGCGAAAACAAACCTGTAGGTTTAGTGTATGTTGCCATTGCCGATAAGGAAAGATATTATATTAAGAAGCTAACTCTACCTGCTTCGTATGGCAGAGATAAAATTCGCAGTTGTGCCACCCTTTGGGCGCTTGACTTGGTTAGAAAATATACCCTGGCTCAACCAAACGGTTTAGATTATATGCGCAGCCTTGAAGAGGACTTCTTCTTCGATGAAAGCGAAGATACCATAAACGCAACTGTTCCTGTTGGAAATTTTGCTGTTTTTGAGGTTGATAAAGACTATGTGTTCGATGATGATGTATATGAACCATACGAGGAACTAACAAGCGAAAAGCAGGACCTTGATGTAATTATTGATATTGACTCATTTGTTCCTGCTCAAAAGACAGAGCCTTTAGAGCTTCTTAATAAATGCAAAAGCTTTTTTATGCGCCACTGGAAGAAGTGTGTTTGCGCGTTAGTTGTTTTGGCTTTGATTATTTCTTCTTCGGTGCTTGCAGGCAATTTCGCACACGAAAGCCATCAAATTAAGCTTTTGGAAGACGCCAGAAAAGAATTTAACTTTGACAGTGCCGACACAAACAAAACTTCGGGGATTTTTTCTTCTTTTGATGCATTAATGAAGGATAATTCCGATATAAAAGCGTGGCTTACCATAGGAGATACAAAGATTGATAATCCCGTTTATCAAACAAACAATAATAAGTATTATCAATCCCATAATATGGCTAAAGAAAAAAGCCGATACGGCGCATTGTTCTTTGATAAGGATAATACTATTAAAAAGGATGCAGCCAGCAAAAATCTAACCATTTATGGAAATAACACCGAAAACGGAACTATGTTTGGCGACCTTGACTTATACCATAGCTTAAGCTTCTATAAGAAAAACCCAACCATTAAGCTTAAAACACTATACAGTCAAAATGAATACCTGATTTTCGCAGTATTTATTGCTAACTCTAGGCCACAAGATGATAACGGAAGTGTATTCAATTACACACAATCAAGCTTTGAAAGTTATGAAGAATTCAGTGCATTTGTTCAGGAGGCCAGACGGCGTTCGCTAATTTCGGTTCCGATTGAATTTGGTGAACAAGATGAACTGTTAACACTTTCGACCTCTTCATTAGAATTTGAAAATGCAAGATTTGTTGTAATGGCAAAAAGGATTACTGCCAACCACGAATCAAACGCGGCGACCTTGGCAGTGCTTAATGCAAACGCCAAATATCCGCAGGCCTGGTACGATAAGAATAATCTTTCCGGGTATGAAGAAAAGGTTAGTGTTCCCTCTTCATCCACAACTGAGAGTTCTTCCGAAATTGTTTCATCTGATACTACTGTTTCTTCCAACGAATCATCAAGTGAAATATCTTCAACTCAGGTATCATCTACTATTAGTTCCAATACTGTACAATGCAACCACACATACTCTGACAAGTATGAAAACAAAACTGCTGAATCACATTCGTTCAAGTGTACAAAATGCGGCACTCTAATGACCGAAACCCACGATTTTTCTATTGAAAAGGTTGATAACGGTTATTTAAACACAGCAGCAACCTGCTATTCAAAGGCAACATATTTTAAATCCTGCAAATGCGGTATAAAAGGCAGTGAAACCTTCCAAAGCGGAGACTTACTGCAACATAACATTTCTACAGCATTAACAAAAGATGACAATAATCATTGGAACGCTTGTCAAAATGCAGGTTGTCAGGAAAAGCAAAATATTGCCGCCCATGTTTTCGAGGCAAGCGGTTTTTGCGTTTGCGGCCAAGCAGCCCCAACGGCTCCAACAATGCCCGATAATACACCCCCTGCACCATAACGCACATTTTTAAAATATTATAAAGGAGAACTAAAATGGCCAACTTAACACTTGACATTATCTACTACAAAACCGCTTCGGATTTTGAAATGGAATTTAATCTGACCGGTTGTTGCAGAATGAGAATGTTTAAGGATAAGGTTGATTCACAAAAAGGTCTTGTAAATACCTTGGCTCGCGATGTTTCAAGAAGCACCATTACAATTATAGTTACCGACCTTTTAGGTGAAAACAGCGGAATTTCAACACTTGCAAAGGCAATAAGACTTCCCCTTATTTCCCTTGATAAGGCAAATTACGGTGTAAACTCAACAGATGAATATCTTATTCCCGAAACTGCTGTTCCGCTTGTTACCGGAGAAGG
>JAGBGJ010000005.1 GCA_017936045.1 Clostridia bacterium | reverse complement strand
CTTTTGTTTGGTGGTAATCGTGAATCA
Organism: Clostridia bacterium; assembly: GCA_017936045.1. Classification (GTDB taxonomy): domain Bacteria; phylum Bacillota; class Clostridia; order Oscillospirales; family Acutalibacteraceae; genus SFWF01. Next base: position 4,827 of record JAGBGJ010000005.1, on the reverse strand, counting down.
AATCCGTTTTACCCTTGTAAATTGCAATACCCAATACCGTAAACAGAGCTGCAACCAGGAACATAATAATGGAATACACTAACATATTGATACCTCTACAAATTCTTATTTATCGGTTAGTTGTATTATAGCACAACTTGACTAACAAAGAAAGAGAATATTAAAAACACCCACAGTTTTTAAAAAAACTACGGGTGTTTTTGTGTCGTGTTGTATAGTCCTTAACTGTACGACACTTACGAGCGGTGTTTTTTTAGTGAACAGTGGGCAGTGGACAGTGCTCAGAGGTTAATATTAGTTAAAACAAAAACTATTGCATAAATCTGTATTTAATAGTATAATTATTATGTATTTTGTAAAATAATTTTCCAATACTAAGAATATTGGAGGTTGTTTTATGAATACAGGTAAATTTAATTTTTATAACAGCACTACCGAGGATGATGGCAGCAATCTTTTCGACCAAATAAAAGAATGTGCATCGGTTACCGCAACCGATGGAAAGCACACCATTCAGTGCCTCACCATAATTGGCGAAATCGAGGGGCATATAGTCTCCTCTTCCCAAAACAAAACCACTAAGTACGAGCACATCATTCCTCAGCTTGTTGCAATAGAGGAATCGCAGGATATACAGGGGCTTCTAATAATACTCAACACCGTTGGCGGAGATGTGGAAGCAGGCCTTGCCATTGCCGAGCTCATTTCGGGAATGAATAAGCCAACAGTTTCACTTGTTCTTGGCGGCGCACATTCAATCGGCATACCGCTAAGCGTGGCGGCAAAAAAATCCTTTATAGTGCCAAGCGCCACAATGACAGTGCACCCCGTTCGTATGACAGGTTTGGTGCTTGGCGTTCCCCAAATGTTGCACCATTTTCAGCGTATTCAGGATAGAATAATATCCTTTGTTACAAAGAACTCCCAAATAAGTAAAGAAAAATTCTCTTCACTTATGATGAATGTTGGGGAAATGGTTAACGATGTCGGCTCTATACTCGATGGCGAAAAGGCAGTAGAATACGGCTTAATTGATAATATAGGCGGGCTGTCTAATGCAATAGACACCCTCTATCAAATGATAGATGAACAGGATACCCAATAGGCATCCTGATACATAAGGAGAGTACATAATGGCAACTAAAAAAGGCACAACCGCAAAAAAAGGCGGCACCAAGGCCAAACACAGCAAACCAAACAAAAAGCCCACCACGGCGCTTATACTGTTTGCAGTATCACTGTTTGTTCTTGCAATAACCTTCATACCGGGAGAAAATTTTTGGAACGACCTCAAAAATTTCTTCTTCGGTCTTTTTGGCGTGCTAACCTATATTTTCCCGTTCTATTTGCTCGCAATTTCGGTGTTCTATGCAATGGATAAATTAAACGGGCTAACCTTGGTTCGCTTTGTTGAAACCGCCGTTTTAATCTTTCTGGTACAAGGCGCAATAGACATTTTTGTAAGCAACCCTGCAGCAAGTGAAACCTACACCCAACACCTTGCCGCAGTTTACCAAAGCGGCAGCGCCCTTAAATCGGGCGGATTTATAGGCGGCCTTATCGGTTGGCCTTTAAGCTCCTTTGGTAAGGCAGGCGCAATCGCCACCGTTTTCCTGCTTATATTTGTTTTCTTAATGCTTATAACCGGCACAACCGTTGTAACACTTGTAAGAAAAATGCAAAGCTCTGCTAAAACGGTTAAGGATTCTTATAAGGATTTCCGCGAAACGGTTGAAGAGCAAAAAAAGGCCAGAAGAGAAGAAATTGACATTCCATTAGATGAACCCAAAACCACATCAATAACCGCAGGAATGACCGAAAAACAGCGTCAGGTAATAAGCACCTACCGCGATATTGATATCCCCCCCGAAGAAACCGAAAGCACAACTGTGGAAGAGGCAATTACTGCAGCCGAGGAAGAGGCTGTGGAAGAAACCAAGCCTCAAAAGGCACCCCCTCTTACCAACGAGGAAATCGTAGCAACAGAAACCGAAATCATTGAAATGGAGCAGGAAAGAAAAGAGGAAACATATCAGTATCCTCCGCTGGACTTGCTCAAGGGCTCGGTTTCAAAAAGCCCCGCCGCCGAACGTGCCGAGCTTGAAAATACCGCACAGCGCTTGGTAGATACCCTTCGTAGCTTCGGCGTTGATACCACCATTGTGGATATTTCAAGAGGCCCCACCGTTACCCGTTACGAGCTTCAGCCAAGCTCGGGCGTTAAGATAAGCAAAATAACAAACCTTGCCGATGATATTGCCCTCAACCTTGCAACCGCAGGTGTTCGTATCGAAGCGCCTATTCCCAATAAGGCAGCAGTTGGTATCGAGGTACCCAATAAGGCAAGCAATGTTGTACATATCAGGGAAATCCTTGAATCTTCATCCTTCACAGGCTCTAAAAGTAAGCTTACAATTGCCCTGGGTAAGGATATTGCAGGTAATGCAATAGTAGGGGATGTTGCAAAAATGCCCCACGGCCTTATTGCAGGTGCAACAGGCTCAGGTAAATCGGTATGTATAAACTCAATTATTATGAGTATTCTTTACAAGGCAACCCCCGAAGAGGTTAAGCTTATAATGGTAGACCCCAAGGTTGTTGAGCTTGGAATTTATAACGGCATACCCCACCTTCTTCTTCCCGTTGTAACCGACCCGCGCAAGGCCGCCAGCACACTCGGTTGGGCAGTAAGCGAAATGGAAAAGCGCTATCAAATGTTTGCCGCAAGCAGCGTTCGTGATATAGATGGCTATAATAAGGTGGCCGAAGCCGACCCCGAAATGGTTAAGCTTCCAAGAATAGTTATCATTGTAGACGAGCTTGCCGACCTAATGATGTCTGCCCCCAAAGAGGTTGAAGATTCCATAAACCGTATTGCCGCCAAGGCCCGCGCCGCAGGTATGCACCTTATAATTGCAACCCAGCGCCCCTCGGTAGATGTTGTAACTGGCGTTATTAAGGCAAACATTCCGTCACGAATAGCCTTTGCGGTTTCTTCTCAAATTGATAGCCGCACTATTTTGGATAACGCAGGCGCCGAAAAGCTTCTTGGCCGTGGCGATATGCTTTATAGTCCTCTCGGCTCTACAAAGCCTTCAAGAGTTCAGGGCTGCTTTGTAAGTGATGAAGAGGTTGAAGCGGTAACCGATTTTGTTAAGGGCCGCCACACCTTTGAATACGACCAAAGCATTATGGAAGATATTGAAAATCGCGTGCTTGCCAGCAATAAGGATAAGGCGGCTGCAGTTTCCTCTTCCGATGATGATGGCGATGATGACCCAATGCTTGTGCCTGCCATTGAGTTCGTGGTAGAAAGCAGACAGGCCTCTACCTCAATGCTTCAAAGAAAGTTAAAGCTTGGCTATGCAAGAGCCGCAAGAATAATGGATACAATGGCCGATATGGGCGTAATTGGTCCCTATAACGGCGCTAAACCTCGCGAGGTGCTCATTACTATGGAGCAATGGCTCGAAAAGAAGGCGAGTGAAGAGTAACCAATGAAGCTGTCCCGTTCCGGTTATGTTCGGCTGCTTGTTGCCGCTATAGCATGCCTTGTTGCGGTTATAGTAGTTTTATCCTTTTCGCATAGCTACAGCATCCCCGGTTGGAGCGAGCTTTTCTCTCTTGTTCCCGCTGATAGAGAGCCGATAACAGAAGACTATGTCCGTTTTTTGGATGTCGGGCAGGGGGATAGCATATTAATCAGCAGTAACGGCTTCAATGCCCTTGTAGACTTTGGCAATAAAAGTGACTTTGGCACCGAACTGTTAGATACTCTGTATAGCTATAATATAGAACGATTAGACTGTATAATACTCTCCCACTACGATAACGACCACGTGGGCGGCGGCTCTAAAATCATTCAGGCAATAGATACCAAATTTGCCCTGCTGCCCGAACTGTACGACCGAAGCGACAATAACTTTTCCAATTTTCAGTATGCGCTTGAAAACAGCCATACCGAAATTCACATAGCCAAGGTCGGCACAGTGGTTAATATCGGCGATTTTGAGATAACTGTTTTGGCCTATAATAAAAATGCCGAAAACTCAAACGATTCTTCGGTTGTGCTAATGGCCGAAATTGATGGCTGTAAATTCCTGCTTACAGGGGATATCGGGGCCGAGGTAGAAAAACAAATGCTGGCCGATAAAATTAATGTCGCTTGTGATGTCTACAAAGCCTCCCACCACGGAAGCCGAAATTCAAATACAATAGAATTTATCACTGCCGCCGCGCCAAAATACGGCGTAATCTCGGCAGGGCTCAACAATTCCTATGGCCACCCTCATAGCGAGGTTTTAGATAATCTTGGTGCTGTTGGCGCAAAAATATACCGTACCGATAAAATGGGGGATATAACCTTTATCGTTGAAAACGGGAGTTTAAAGGTAGAAACCGAACAGTAAAAATATGTATGGGCGGGTTTTAAACCCGCCCATTTAAGTTTGTTATTCGTGAATACGGCCGTTATCTCTGAAAAGAAGAGAGATGCACCAAATTCCGGCAAGCGCTATAACTGAGTAAATAATTCGGCTAATCATAGCATCCTGTCCGCCAAATAACCAGGCAACTAAATCAAACTGAAAGATGCCAACAAGACCCCAGTTGATTGAGCCAAGTATGGATAAGATTAAACAGATTTTATCAAGCATTTTATCAACTCCTTTTGATGATATTATTAACCAAAACAGAAATATTATTCATTTATTAAAAAAGACTTGACAAAAAATGAAGTTTAATTTATAATGATTAACGCTGTCAAGCGATATCAAAACTAAATATGCTGCTATGGCTCAGGTGGTAGAGCACATCCTTGGTAAGGAT
>JAGBGJ010000036.1 GCA_017936045.1 Clostridia bacterium | reverse complement strand
TGCTTACATTATTAAAAACGGTGCCGGCGGTAACAGCTACATTTTAACTAAAGATATCTACTTAAACGATGTTTCCAAGGTTAACTGGGAAACAGGCGTGGCCGATAGCGGCTATACTGTAAACCCCTGGTATGGTAACTATGAATCTACCCCGTTCAGCGGAAAAATTGACGGTAACGGACACGTTATTTACGGTTTGTACTTTAATATAGGTACATCATACGGCGCTTATTACGATTACACTGTTGGTCTTATCCCAGGTGTTGAGGGCACAGCCGAAATTAAAAACCTTGGTGTTGATAAAATGTTTATCAACTACGAAAGCTTTGCTTCGGCATTTGTTGGCCGCGGTGCGGCAGGCGCCAGCCTCACGGTTGATGGCTGCTATGCAGGTGCCGAGGTTTACATTAAGGCCTATAGCGCAAGCGCCTTCCGCGGTTCATCTAAGGGAATGGATACCACCATTTCCAACTGCTACTCCTTAGCTACAATGAACGCGCAGGGCGGCGGCTACGGCCTTGCCGGCTATGTTTGGGGCAACCTTAACATTACCAATTCCTATAATGCAAACGGCCCCGTGCTATCCGATGCTAACGATTATCAGGTTACCATAGCCGATTCCTACCAAACGGCAAACGGCGGCGTAAACAATGGCGCTACCACCCTTACAGCCGACAATATGAAGGGCACAGATGTGCTTACCCTTGACAGCAAGATGCCCAATCTTAACAAGAACGGCTACTTTGTTGCAAAAGAGGGCTTCCCCGAATTTGCAGTGTTTAACGGATTACCCATAACCCCCCCAAGCCCCGGAACTAATCCTAATCCTAATCCCAACCCCAATCCTAATCCCAACCCTGAACCGGTTGACCCAAGAGCTTGGGATGGAAGCCTTTCAGCCCCCGTGGACACCGACAACAACGGTGTTTATGAAATTAACAATGCGGCTGAATTTGCCTATGCTATTAAAAACGGCGGCGAAGGCAAAAATTATAAGCTAACCCAAGATATTTACCTTAACGATATTGCAAAAATCGACTGGCAAACAGGTACACCTACTTCGGGTTATGCTCCTAATGCCTGGTTTGATACCAATAATTCCGAAAAGTTTAAGGGCAGCATAGATGGTGCAGGCCACACCGTTTACGGTATGTACCATAATGCCGGCAACTCCTCCTTCTCGGACTATGTTCCCTACTCTATTGCGCTTATCCCCGGTGTTGATGTCTCTACAACCGTTTCCATTAAAAACCTTGGTGTAGATAACGCATATATTCATTATGAGTGCTACGCTTCGGCTTTTGTTGGCCGCGTTGGACTAAATGGACAGGAATCGGCAGCAATATTTGAAAACTGCTATGTTGGCGAAAAGGTTAACATTACAGCCTACTCGGCCGCAGCCTTCAGAGGCTATACCTTTAACGGTGCAACCTCAATTAAAAACAGCTACTCCCTTGCAACACTTAACTCAAACGGCGGAAAAACAGGCCTTGTTGCAATGGTTTGGGGCGAGGCTGAAATCTTAAATTCCTATAACGCAAACGGACCTATTATTTCGGATGCCGAGCGTTACCTTGTAACCATTAAGAATTGTTATCAGACTGAAAACGGCGGCGCAAATGATGCAGGCGCAGTTACCCTTACTGCAGATAATATGAAGGGTGCAGACGCCCTTACAAACACCTCTAAAATGCCCGCACTTAACGAAGACTTTGTATTCGTTGCAGGCGAAGGTTTCCCCGTAAACTATGTGTTTACCGATGCTTATGTTGGTTCCGACACCCCCGAAGAAACCGATTCCCGCGTTTGGGATGGCAGCGTTGCCGAAGGCTTAAAGGGCAGCGGAACCGAAAATGCGCCCTACCTGATTTCTAACGGCAGCGAGCTTGCATTTGCCATTAAGAGCGGCGGCAAGGGTGCTTACTATAAGCTTACCGATGATATTTATCTTAACGATATTACCAAAATGGACTGGAAAACCGGCAAGCCCTCTGTTGTTGGCTACCGCCCCACTTCCTGGTTCTATAACCTCCCGTTCGAGGGAACGCTTGATGGCGACGGTCACACCGTTTACGGCCTTTACTACAAGACCACCACAGCAGAAGAAAAATATTTCTACGGTGCGTACGGCATGGGTCTTATCCCCCGAGTTGAAGAGGGCAAGAGCGTTAGCGTTATGAAGCTTGGCGTTGATAATTCCTATATTTCCTTTGAATGTGGAAGCTCGGCAATTGTAGGCCAGGCAGGCAAAGGCTCTATACTACGCTTCGACCAATGCTATGTCGGCGAAAACACTACCATCAGGGGTAACGGTGCAGGCGCGCTCCGTGGCCTTTGCTATGAAGCCGAAATTACCATTTCCAACTGCTATACCTTAGCCACAACCGAAGCCTTTGGCCCCGGCGCTACAAAGGGTATTTTAGGAAATGTCTGGGGCCCGCTTACCATAATTAATTCCTATAACGGAAAAGGGCCTTTAACCGATTCATACGAAAGATGGAATGTTATTTTTGAGGACTGCTACCAGACAGTTACCGGCGTAGAGGGTGAAACAGGTGTTATCACCCTTACCGCAGACAAAATGCAGGGTGCTGCTGCACTCAGCAATATGCCCGGACTTAATAAATATGAAGCATATATTGTAAGCGACAGCTTCCCTCTGCTTAACATCTTCCACGGCGGCAAGGGCGCTATATCCTTTACCGATGAGGGTGTTAAGGGCAGAGTTTGGTCGGGCAAGCTTGCAACCAAGTTTGCAGGCGGCACGGGAACTGAGGCTGACCCCTACTTAATTGAAACCCCCGAACAGCTTGCCCTGCTTATTTCTAAGGGCAGCGGAAATGGAAATAACTACTATAAGCTCACAGCCGACATTAAGCTTAACGATGTTACAAAGGCAAATTGGGAAAAGACTGCTACCCAGTGGTTTGCAGGAATGAGCGCCTTTAGAGGCGTGTTCGATGGCGATGGTCACGTGGTTTCGGGTCTTTACTATAACGGCGAGCAGGACCCCAAGGCTTATGCAGTAGGCCTGTTCCAACGCCTTGGCTGTGATTCGGTAATTCGCCGTGTTGGTGTAACAAATTCCAAAATTTACGCCAAAAGCCAAAGCGGAATTGCCCTTGCAGGCGCTATTGTTGGTTGGTCGGAAGACTATAACCCCAATGGAAACAAGGATAAGAAGGCACCCCTTATCAGCCAATGCTTTGCCGATGACACAGTATTTATTGAGGGCACAAGCGCAGGCGGCATTGTTGGCGGTGTTCCCACCTATATTGAAATTGACAACTGCTACTTTACAGGCGAGCTTACCGGCAAAAACTTCACCGGCGCCATTGTTGGCGATGCCTGGGCAGGCGATGGCCACGGCCCCATTCTTAAAAACTGCTATGCCGCAACCATCGACCGCAACTCGGTTGGTGGCGGAGATGCCTTTGGCTCAAAGGCACTTGATGCTAAGAAAACCTCTATAAAGAATGTTTATGTAGATGGTATTGACATTGGCGCTTCAATGCTTAGCGTTATGCATATGCGCGGCAACGAGGCTAAGGCTCACCTTAAGGGCTTTGACTTTAGCGGTATCTGGAAAACCGTAAACGGCGGTACACCTGTACTTGCCTGCTTCGAAAACGCGGCCGACTACTCCAGCTTCAGAGAACCGCAAAACGTAACCATTACCTTTGGTAACCTTGGCGGAGTTAAGGTAGAAGCGCTTAAGGGTATCCCCGGTTATACACCCATTACCAGGGAAACTATGCCACAGCCCTACCGTTACGGATACCTCTTTAAGGGCTGGCACCACTTTAACGAGCACGGCGCCCCCTTTGAGCTTACAGTATTCCCCGACTTTGACATAACCCTTTATGCCGAGTGGGAAGAGGTTGGCTTTACCATTGGCTTTGAAAACGATTTCGATGAAAAGTATGACTTTAATTCGGGTATTGAGCTACACAAGCCCGGTATTGCAGGCTATAACTACAAGTTTGTTAAAAACGGCTGGCGCTCACTCCACGCAAAGGGCGACAGCACGGTTGACCCCACCTTCCTGCTCTCTTATGAAAACCCGTTAGAGGTTGGCAAGGAATACCACATTACTATGTGGCTTACCACCGATGCGGACAGTGGTGTTTCGGGCGAAATTAAGTTTATACACTCTAACTACCCCGATGTTAATCTTGATGGAATCGGCTGGCAAACAGCCTTTAAGTACACAGGACTAAAGGCAGGCCAGTGGAAACAGTTTGAGGCCACAATAGTTGCGAATGCACCTTATATTTTGGTTTCCTCCCCCGCGGGACAAAGCCTCTTCTTCGAGGACATTCAGGTTGTTGCCACAGGTAAGGAGGGCAAAACGGGTGGACTTGAAAAGATGAATCTGCTCGCTTCCTCGGGCGAACCCGACAGCCTTGGTATGACAGCGATTATTATAATAATTGCCGCTGTGGCCACTGCTGCATTAGCTGCATTTGTTACCGTAGTGGTTATAAGAAAAAGAAAAAGGTAACTCATTCTAGTTTTGAAAGGAGAATTCTTATGGCGAAATCTAAAAAGCTTCTTAGCACGATTCTCTCTATAGCAATTCTTATATCGAGCATATTTGTCGGAGGTATCGCTTCTGCAAATGCTGGCCTTAACCTCTACACCACAACAAATACTTATGATGACAGCGGTGTAAGTTTTATTAACACTACCATAAGCGGAAACAAGGGAACATATGTTAACAGCGAAACTGACAATAACAATTTTGCTGTATATAACACCCAAATCGAACGGTTCGATGACACTCAGGGTAATGCAGCTCATTTCACCAAGGCAACCCATCCAAGCGATGAAAAATGGCGTGCGTTAGTTAGAGTTTACGAACAAGGCGATGCTGATTTAAAGCAATTTAAACCCAAAGCAAATACCACATACGAATTAAAGCTCAAATATTTTGTTGCCACTAAGCCTACATATGATGTAAAAATTCAGGTTGTAGAAGCTTCTTATCAACAAATATCATATCAAAACATAGACTACCAGACTGACAGAATCCTTGCTGATGTTTTCACCGCAACAGAAACAACGAGTGACTGGGTTGAAGTTTCAGTCAAATTTACAGCCTCTTCTTCGCCAAGATATATTTGTCTTGGAACTTGTTCGCCTACAGGTAATTGGGTTTCTGATGTTAATGTTTGGGTTGATGATGTTGTTGTGAGCGAGTGCGGCACCGTTAATATACATAACTATAACGGCACTGATGCTCAGACCGCTGATGTTACGGCAAATACCACCGTTGCAGAGCTTTCTGTCCCCGAAATAGAGGGTATGCTTTTCGATGGTGCTTATGCCGATGCAGATTTTTCACAGCCCCTGAGTAGCACCGATAAAGCAGCTAATTATACCAATATCTATTATAAATGGAAAGTTATCGGCTACGGCGAATACTATTTGGGCTTCGAAAATTATGCAGATCTTAAAAATGTTATAAGTCTGGGCGATAACGCTTCCATCGTTAACTCTGATGTTGCAGCAGGCAGTTCGGCCCTTAAGCTTGACCTTTCAGAATATCGCTATTCTGCATTTGAGCTTCGTGATGAAAGCCCTATTGCTGCCGTTGCAAATCACAAATATAAAATTGCTTTTAAGTATAAATCAACCGAGGCAACTATGATTTCAGCGGGTATGGGTCTTTCCTTCAATCTGCCCGCTACCGCATATTCTCTTACAGATAAACTTAGTCTCTCAGCTTGTACCGACTGGAGTGAAGCTGTGCTTGAATGTGTAGCCGACCACAGTCTTACAGATGGTTATTCTCTTGCTCTGCTCGTATCTGCAGAAAATGGTTCCCAGGTTTATTTCGATGATATCTACATAACTGACACAACCGATAAAACCGCAGGAACGGGCCTTTCCTTCGAACTATCCGAAGACTGGTTCCCCACCATTAACACCGCAGATATCTGGGATGGTAAAACAACAAAAGAACCTTCCGATGCTAACGCAGATGAAGTTTATGAGATTACAAACGGTGCCGAGCTTGCCTACATAATTGAAAACGGTGGCGATGGCAAGGCATATATCCTTAAAAAAGATATTTATCTTAACGACATCTCCAAAACAAACTGGGAAACAGGTGTTGCCAATAACTATACGCCTAATTCTTGGTACTCCTATTATAATAACCCCGGCTTTTATGGCAGCATTGACGGAAACGGTCATACAATTTACGGACTTTATTTCGAACAAAATCCCGGCTCTTATATAGTCGGTGCCTACGGTGCAGGGCTTATTCCTTTTGTGGCAGATGGCAAAACCGCTTCCATCACCAACCTTGGAGTAAATTATGCTTACGTCCATTATGAGGGCGCTGCTTCTGCATTTATAGGCGACCTTAAGAATAATGCAACTGCTACATTCAGCAAATGCTTTGTTGGAGAAAATGTTTGCATAAAAGGTGGCTCTGCAGGTGCATTCTGCGGCCGCACAGGCTCCTCGGCTGCTGTCACTCTGGCAAACTGCTACTCTCTTGCAAACGCAGTTGTTGCAAACAACGATTATACCGCAGGTATTGCGGGAGTGCCCAGAGGAAACTCCACAGCAATTACAGTTAATAACTCCTTCAATGCCAAGGGTGCTATTTTCTCAAGTTATTACACCACCCCCAGAAGTGCCAATAACAGTTATCAGTCTGTTACAGGTACAAAATCGAATGAAATTGCATTGACTATCGATAATATGCAGGGAGAAAATGCCCTCACAAGCTCAGACAAAATGTCTACCCTTAATGCCGATGATGTCTTTATAGCAGAGGAAGGCTTCCCCCGCCTTAAGATTTTTGTGAAAACCGAAGCTTCCCCAGAGCCTTGGCAGGGCGATACCGTAGCCCCATCAGACACCGATGGCGACGGAATCATTGAAATCGGTACTGCTTCTGAGCTTGCTTATATCAGTAAGGTTTCAGGTGGAGAAGGCAAGTCCTATATTCTTACCAACGATATTTATCTTAACGATATAACTAAGATAAATTGGTCAACCGGTGCCGTTTCACAAGGCTATAATCTTAACAAATGGTATGGTTCTTATGGTTTCACTACCTTCTCGGGAAATATTGATGGAAACGGCCATACCATATACGGACTTTACAACAACCAAGGTAAGTCCTCTTACCTTGCCTACGCTACCGGCTCTGCACTTATTCCTGCTGTTGCCGCGGGTGCATGCGTAACTATTAAGAATCTTGGCATTGACAATGCCTTCTTCAATTACGAATCTAACGTTTCTGCTTTCGTTGGCTATCTTCCCGCAAGTTCATCCCTTATTTTCGATAAGTGCTTTGTAGGTGATAAGGTTACCCTTGAGGGTGGATTTGCAGGCGCCTTTAACGGAAGAGCAGATAAGAATACTACTATTACCATTACAAATTCTTATTCTCTCGCCAAGATGACTACCCATCCAGTAGAAGGAAGTACCGCATATAAAGCGGGCTTCTCTGGACACCATAGCGGTTGCTCTACTACTGTTACTGTTAAAAATTCATTTAATGGTGAAGGTCCTATTTTCTCAGGATATTATACTACACCCAAGTCGGCCGAAAACTGTTATCAAACTTCAGATAATCCTCCTACAGGTGTTATTAAACTTTCAGCCGACAATATGAAAGGAAATAACGTTCTGACAGACAGCACAAAAATGTCTATGCTGGGCACAGCCTTTAAGTCTGCAAACAGAAATTTTGCAGATAACGAATATTATACCTATCTGCCCGAAGGTACCGTTATCGGCGGAAACTATTCCCCTTCGTTCTACGAACATTTCATAAACAGCGCTTTGGCTCCTATTGATAGTGAAGAGGTTCTTTTCGGAAGCACTATGACTCGCGGCGCTTATGTAAAATTCGGCAACAAGCCCAACACCGAGGATATCCTCATCCCCACCGCAAAGCTTGCTCAGGTTGTTCAGGGAAATTCCGAACAGGTGCTTCTGAACCGTGAGTATTACGACATAGAATTTGATATAATTTCCGAAAACCTCTCCTCGCAGTCTGCCTCGGCTGTAAACTACATCTTTATAACCGATATTCACTATCCCGGCGATTATGCCGCACAAACAAATGCGCTTATAAATCAAATGCAGCTTATCTGCAAAATGGCAAATGAGAATGACAATATCGATTTTGTTGCCGTTGGCGGAGATATTGTAGAAGGCTACGATAATACCAAGGCTAAGTGCTTTGAGAGAATTCAGGAAATTCTCGAACCGCTTACCCACTGCAAAAAGCCCGTATTTGTTGCTGCAGGTAATCACGATGATAACTGCTACGGTGAGTTCACTTCGCCCGAAAAGGTTGCAAGCAATCTTGATTGGGATAGGAACGTTATCGACTATGTAGTCAACCCCACAACCAATAACGGTATTAAACAGGATAAAGATTACAACAACGAAAAGTACGATTCTAGGTATTATTACTACGATTTAGTCGGCAAAAAGACTCGCATTATTGTGCTTGACTCCAGCAACTATCCCCAGTCCTATGACGATGAAGGAAATGTAACTCTTAACTTAAACGAAGGATATACTGCTGAGTCAGCCGAAACACGCAATAAATACATTAATGGATACAACTATTACGGCTATAGCAAAGCTCAGCTCCAGTGGCTTGCAAACGAAGCTCTTACCGCCGTGGATGGTTGGAACTATATGTTTATTTCTCATATGGGAATTGATGAGGCTACCAACGGTGCAGGTACTGTTGTAAACTACGGTGCAGACCTTCGCGCTGTTATCAAAGCTTTCCAGACCAAAACTGCTTATGTTAATAATACGCTGGAAATAAACAAAGATTGGTCAACCACAAGCGGTAAGATACTAAGTTATCACTACGGTCATGTTCATGGCGAACAATCGGTTTACAGCGATGACATAGAGATATGGCAATTCTCTTCATCTACAGCTCAGTCTAAAAACGAACTTATTTCAACCAGCGATGAGCTTTGCTTCGATGTTGTCTCGGTAACACAGGCCCATATTTCTAAGCAAAATCTGGGCAGAGGCGAAAACTGCCGATTTGTTCTTGCCGCAGATATTGTTAAAGGTGATGCAAATAATGATTTTATTGCCGATATTCGCGACCTAGTAGGTGTTTCAAATGTAGTAAATGGTACATCCTCAAGTTTATCCTTTTCGGCTGCAGATTTAAATAAAGACTGTATATTAAACACCTTAGACCTGGCAGAGATTAGAAAAACCATTATTGGCATAAACGACTAAACTTTACAGTTTGTGTTAAACAAGCACATAACAACATTACATTTTACCTTTTTTCTCCTTCTCTTTTAGAACCCGAAAGTCCGCTCGTATGAGCGGTCTTTCGGGCGTTATAATGAAAAGAAAAATGTAATACATCCGGAATATAGTTATGAAAATCGGGAACAAGTTGCACCTTCTTCTCGAGTTATACCGCCATAAGGGAGATAGTGTTTTGATAAGTAAAGATAAAATACCTCAAAACAAAGATGCTGTTAACTATATCTTTATAACAGATATTCATTTTATGGATTTTGACCTTTCCTGGGATGCGCAAGGCAAGGTCCTTTTAGAGCAGGCCGTACAAATTACCGAATGTGCCAACAATAATGCTTCTATTGACTTTGTGGTTATCGGCGGCGACTCGGTTCAGGGGTTCTGGGATACCAAGGATGGCTGGAAAACGGCTATATCTAATATAATGAAACCCTTTACCGCCTGCCAAAAGCCTGTGTTTGTGCTTATGGGTAACCACGACGACAACACTTATGCTACCTGGAATGTTAACTACAGCGAAAAGGTTATAAGCGACCTTGATTGGAAAAACTGTGTTTTAGACCCCGTTTGCCCTGCAAATATTGTTCGCCCTGCGGATGACCCCAACGCTAAACATTATTATTATGACTTTGTTAAAAATGGTAAGACCACTAGACTTTTCTTCCTTGATGCTGCCGACTACTATCAGGAATATGATGAAAACGGCACCATTACCGCCCTTCAAATCAGGGAGGGTTATACCGAGGATAGCGAAGAAACATACGATAAGTATCATCACGGCCGTTCTGTCTTTGGATACAGCGGAGTTCAGGTTAAATGGCTTGCTGATAGTCTTGCCGAAGCTGACAAGTTTGATGATGTAATTATCTTCTCGCATATGGGAACCGATGCCGCCACCTCAATAGCTACATTTGGCACCGAGGTTGCAGCCGTTATGGCGGCTTATAACAATAAAACCGCTTATAAAAACGATGAACTTGGAATTGATGTTTCCTACAATGATGATGGCAGGATTCTTGTTTATCAGTTTGGCCACATTCACAGAGAGTTCAGTGGTTATAACTCCGAGGCTAACCTTTGGCAAATAGCCACCTCCACCGCGCGTGCCGACCAAGCGCAAAAAGAGGCAAACCGAACCCTTGGCAACGAAAACGAAACCTGCTTTGATATTATGAGCGTAAGCAAAAGCGCTATTCACAAGTTTAATATAGGCGCCGGAGAAGATGGCTTATATATGTCTAATACCAATGTAACGCTTACAAACACATAATAGATGCTGAATAAAACAAAGAAGAACCAACCTTACGGTTGGTTCTTTTAAATTGGTGCGGGTAACAGGAATCGACCGTCTGCTTCGCATACTACACGCTTGTCGACCCAAATTCTTCGAATTTCGGTACCCGACTTCACGCTCTTGGCTAAAAACTTGTCACAGGCAAATTTTATTTACGCCAAGACCTTCTCAGGTTCGATTCATTTAATAAATAAAATTAAAGAAGAACCAATCTTGCGGTCAGTTCTTCTTTAATATGGTGCGGGTAACAGGAATCGAACCTGCATGAAGTTGCCCTCACTAGAACCTGAATCTAGCGCGTCTGCCAGTTCCGCCATACCCGCATATTAAGTTGTAAAAATGAGCAGCCGCGCTCCGCGGTACTCTTGCGGTGCCCGACATTTTCTCGGGTGTTGATACACACCCTCCCCTCTGTCGACCGCGGCGCCTTTTTGCCCTTCGCTTCTTCACTCACCGAGTGCGCTCGGCCAAAAACTGCCAGTTCCGCCATACCCGCATATTAAGTTTGCTAATCGGCGCGGTTTGGCGCCGATTAGTATTATAGCCTTTTATTTTGCTATTGTCAAGAAGGTATTATTTGCTGTTTTTTCTGAAACCCAGGTAATCCTCTAAAATCATAACGGCGGCAACTGCATCTACCGTTTGCTTGCGCTTTTTGCCTCTGGTATCGTTCATATTAAGAACGGTATGGGCCGAAACGGTGGTGCAGCGTTCATCCCACAGCACAACCTCTATATTAGCGGCTTCGGCAATTTTAGCGGCAACTGCGCGACATTCCTCGGCACGGAAGCCCTCACTGCCATCCATATTTTTGGGAAGCCCCGCAACAATAAGCTCGGCACCATATTCCTTAGCAGCGGCCGCAATTTTTGCCACCAGCTTTTCTTCATTATATTCGGTTATAACCTGCTTTGGAAATGCAAAGGCCTCCCCTTTATCCGAAAGGGCTATACCTGTTCTTGCCTTTCCAAGGTCTACTGACATTATAATCAAATTCTAACCATCCTTAAGCAGAGGAGTAGTA
Organism: Clostridia bacterium; assembly: GCA_017936045.1. Taxonomy (GTDB): domain Bacteria; phylum Bacillota; class Clostridia; order Oscillospirales; family Acutalibacteraceae; genus SFWF01. The sequence goes on along the minus strand of JAGBGJ010000036.1, from coordinate 276 downwards.
TCCGAACCCGATTTTTACGGGACGATTTTCACCTCTGCTGTGTTAAAATACTCGCAAATCCATCAGGATTTGCTGCGTTTTGTGCCGTGCCGATGCAAAAATCGGCACCGTGAAAATTCTGCGACCTAACACGTGCAGAATTTTGTGTGATTTTTGGTGCAGTGAAGGTGGTAAGGCTGGCGCCTGCCGCCGCCAATAATCCAAAAAGCGCCTAAATACTGCCGTTTTAGGCGAGTTCGGATATTCCTCCTCTGCTTAAGTTGGCGAGAGTCGAAC
>JAGBGJ010000035.1 GCA_017936045.1 Clostridia bacterium | reverse complement strand
TTTTCGTTATGCATTACATAGCTTGTGTTTTTAGTATTTAACTGAAACTGATTGTCTTTTACAACAATAATTTGGTTTTGCAACATAGTTTTGCCCCTTTTAATAGTTTCTCAAAGTATTATAACACCAAAGCCTTTTAATTTCTACTGCTTTTTTATTTATTATTGATATTTTAATCATTTGTAAGTATAATATAATAAATATATTACTTTTAAAGGGAGGAATTGTTTTGGACGTTAAACAATTCTGGGACAATATTGCATCTAAAAAAATTGCTCTTTGCGGCATTGGTGTCAGCAACACACCTCTTATTTTAAACTTCTTGGCTAAGGGAGCGCGCGTTTACGCCTGCGACAGAAGAACCAGGGAGCAAATTGGTGAGCTTGCCGACAAGCTAGAGGCGGCAGGCGCAGAGCTCAGGCTTGGCGAAGATTATTTAAGCGACCTTGAGGTGGATATAATTTTCAGAACCCCCGGTATGAGTTTCTATATGGATGAGCTTAGCGATGCCAGAAAAAAAGGCATTGCCGTAACCAGCGAGATGGAGGTGTTTTTTGACCTTTGCCCCGCAACTATTTTTGCGGTTACGGGTAGCGACGGCAAGACCACTACCACCACCCTTATTGCCGAAATGCTTAAGGCTCAGGGCAAAACCGTTCACATTGGCGGCAACATAGGTACGCCCCTTTTACCCGAAATTGAAAATATTAAGCCCGAAGATTTTGTTGTGGTTGAACTTTCCTCCTTCCAGCTTATTTCTATGAGAAAAAGCCCCGATGTTGCGGTTGTAACCAATGTTGCGCCCAACCATCTTGATGTTCATAAGGATATGGATGAATACGTTGAGGCAAAGAAGAACATTATTCTTCACCAAAACGCATTCTCCAGAACCGTGCTTAACTACGATAACGAAATTACCAACGGCTTTAGGGACCACGTTCGCGGTCAGTCGTTGGGCTTTTCTATGGAGCGCCGCGTTAAAAACGGTGCCTGGCTTGACCAAGGCGGCACACTCCATATGTCTTATAGGGGAATTGATGCCCCCATTATGAGCAAAAAAGACATTACCATTCTGGGCGACCACAATGTTGAAAATTACCTTACCGCCATTGCGGCTGTTTGGGGATATGTTAGTGCCGAGAATATCCGCAAGGTGGCCCGTGAGTTTAAGGGTGTTGAGCACCGAATTGAATTTGTAAGGGAAAAGGATGGCGTTAAATACTATAACGATTCCATCGCCTCCAGCCCCACACGCACCATCGCAGGACTTAAGGCTTTTGATACTAAGGTTATTCTGCTTGCGGGCGGATACGATAAGCACATTCCCTTTGACCCAATGGCACCCTATGTTGTAGATAAGGTTAAGCTTCTGCTCCTTTGCGGACCCACTGCCGATGCTATTGAGGCCGCTGTTAAGGCAGACCCCGGCTACAAGGAAGGTTGCCCCGAAATTATAAGAACCGAAAATTTAGAGCAATCTATTAACATTGCCCACCAAAGGGCGGTTGCGGGAGATATTGTAACACTTTCCCCCGCCTGCGCATCCTTCGATGCATTCCCCAATTTTGCCTCCCGCGGAAAATTCTTTAAAGAAAAGGTTATGGCTCTTTAATGGACTTAAAATTACTAAAAGCGTTAAGCGAGGCCGTTTGTATCGGTCACCTTACCGAGGCCAGAGATATTGCGGCAGCCGAGCTTAAAAAATATGCCCAGGTTACCCCTTTTGGCCAAAGCGGACTAATTGCAAAAATTGATAAGGGCAAGGACAAAACCCTGCTTATTGATGCCCACATTGATGAGGTTGGTTTTATTGTAACCAGCCTTTTGGGTGAGGGCTTTTTAAGGGTTGCATCGGTTGGCGGAAATGATGCCAGAATTTTGCCCGCCACCCCTGTAATAGTTCACGGCAAAGCCGATATTCCTGCTGTTTTTGCCTCTACCCCTCCCCACTTAGCGGGAGAAGACAAGGGTGTTAAGGGGCTTGATGATATTGTTCTTGATACAGGTATTGCCGATATAGACAGCCTTGTATCGGCCGGCGACCTTGTTACCTATAAGGCCGATTTTAGCGAGCTTTTGGGCAGTAGGGTCACGGGCAAATCCTTTGATGACAGGGCGGGTGTTTTCTGCCTTATAGAACTTGCGAAAAGGGTTTATGATAAGGACTTGGCATATAACCTTGTTTTATCGGTTGCCGAGGGTGAGGAGCTTGGCACACGCGGTGCCGTTACCGCCACCTATGCACAGGAAGCAGATGAGGCTATTGCCATTGATGTAAGCTTTGGCGATACGCCCGATATTTCGGCCGACAAGTGCGGAAAGCTCGGCGGCGGTGCAATGCTTGGTATTTCCCCCATTTTAGATAGGGGTGTTACTGCACGCCTTAAAGCTATTGCAAAGGAAAAGAATATCCCCTTACAGTTTGAGGTTATGGGCGGCCGCACCTCCACCGATGCCGATGTTATAAGCATTTCTAAATCGGGGGTTAAAACGGGACTTTTGTCTATTCCCCTTAGAAATATGCACACCCCTGCCGAAATTATTGATACCTTTGACCTTGAGGGTATTATAAGCCTACTTACGGAATATGCGCTTGGAGGTGGGAATTAATGTTAGAACTGCTTTGTAAACTTTGCCAAATTCCTGCCGTTTCGGGTAACGAGGGCGCGCTTAGGGATTTTATTATTAACGAAATTCGCGGCTTTGCCGAATATGAAACCGACCAAAACGGAAACCTTATTTGCTTTAAAAAGGGTAAAAAGCCTGCCGCCAAAAAGGTTATGGTAGATGCCCACATGGATGAGGTTGGTATAATTGCCTCCTACATTGGGGAGAATGGGCTTATTAAATTCCAAACGGTTGGCGGAATCGATACCGCGGTTATGCTTGCCCGCAAGGTTGTTTTTGAAAACGGTACTGTTGGTGTTGTTGGAATGAAGCCTGTTCATATGCTAAGCTCCGATGAAAAGAAGACTATGCCCCGTGCCGATTCACTTTATATTGATATCGGCGCCACCTCTAAGGCCGAGGCCGAAGAAAAGGTATCGGTTGGCGATACCGCAGTCTTTTACTGCGAGCCTACCGATATGGGCGAAAACTTGCTGGCCCGCGGTATTGATGACAGAGCCAGCGTTGCTGTGCTGATTTCCCTTTTAAAGCGTGATGCCGAATATGATTTTTATGCCACCTTCACCACCGGGGAGGAGGTAGGTCTTCGCGGCGCAAAAACCGCCGCCTTTACCCTTAGCCCCGATGCAGCCGTTATTCTAGAGGCTACCACCGCTGCCGACCTTTACGGTGTTGCGAATGACAAAAAAGTTTGCTGTTTAGGTCTTGGCCCTGCCATTTCCTTTATGGACAGGTCCACCTTATATGATAGACAGCTGTTTGATTTTGCCAATTCTCTGCCACTCCGCCACCAGGTTAAGGAATATGTTTCGGGCGGAAACAATGCGGGCGCTGTGCACCTATCTAAGGGCGGTGTGCCCACAATTACGGTATCTTTACCCACAAGGTATATACACTCCCCCTCCTGTGTGGCAAATAAACGCGACCTTAGTGATATGTTTGCCTTTAGCGAAAGGCTTATTGTAGCGCTGGCTTCGGGAGAGGCTTTATGATATCCCTTTATAAGGGGGAAGAACTGCCAAGTTTCAGCTCGGCTTCCTTTATGCAAACCGCTTGCCTTATTTCGGCCTTTGAGGGTTCGCCTTTGGCGGCCGACATTTGGTTGCAAAGGGTGTGCGGGCGGATATGCGCTGTTATTTCGCGGCAGGGCGGCAGACTGAATATTACGGCCGAAAACCCCGATTTTGCAGAACTCCGTGACTTTATAAACGTTATAGGCTTTGCCGAAATGTTTTGCGAAAAAAGTGTGGCCGAGGGTTTGGACTTTAAGGCTTTCGGCGAATTTACCGTTTTAAAAGCGGCTTTTTCAAAAAGCGGACAGCCCCAAAAGGATATAAGCCTTTCTTCCCTTTATTCGGCCTTAAAATGGGGCGAGGATGGGGATATTGAGCTTCCCTCCTTTGAAATATTTGCGCCCGACACCTCACACCGGCTGCGCCACGGCGGTGCGGCGGCTGTTTTGGAGGAATACGGCGCGGCGCTGGGCTTTAAATGTAGCTTTGGCGGAATTATAAACGGAATTTCCGTAAAAAAAGAACACCGCGGCCTTGGGCTTGGCGGTAAACTACTAAAAGAGCTTTGCGGCCTTATTGGCGGCGAAATTTTTGTTTGCACCTCAAAGGGTGGTGCCGACTTTTATATTAAAAACGGCTTTAATAAATGTGATGCAGCCGTTATGGTAAGAGGACAAGATGAAAGAATTTTTTAAAATAAACGATAAACTGTTAGAGCTTGATGCAAAAGCGCGCGAGCTGTGTAGGGACACCTTTAATGAAATTGACAGAATTTCTATGCACAACCAGCACAAGGTGCTTGCCGCTTTTATAAATAATAGGGTAAGCGAGGCCGACCTTGGAATTTCCACAGGCTACGGCTATGGCGACCGCGGCAGAGATAATTTAGAAAAGGTTTTTGCCGAATGTATGGGGGCCGAGGACTCCCTTATCCGCCATAATTTTGTTTCGGGAACACACACGCTGGCGGTTATGCTTTTTGGTGTGCTCCGCCCGAACGATACCATGCTTTGCCTTACGGGCAGACCTTATGATACACTTATCGGGGTGCTTGGAATTGATGGCGAAAGCGATGGCTCGCTTAAGGATTTTGGTGTAAATTACGAGGAGGTTGCCCTTAACGGCGAGGGCCGACCCGACCTTGAAGAAATAAGGCGCCGCCTTAAAGGGAAATTCTACAAGGTGGCCTACATACAGCGCAGCCGCGGTTATTCACTCCGCCCCTCACTTACGGTGGAGGAAATCGGGGTTTTAGCGGCGGCGGTTAAAGAGGTTTCCCCCGAAACCTTAGTTTTGGTTGACAACTGCTACGGCGAATTTGTTGACACAGTTGAGCCTACCTCGGTTGGTGCCGACCTTATTGCAGGCTCACTTATAAAGAACCCCGGCGGCGGAATTGCCCCCACGGGCGGCTATATTGCAGGCAGGGCCGACCTTGTTGAAAAGTGCTCATACCGCCTTACCTGCGCGGGCGTTGGTCGCGAGGTTGGTGCATCTCTTGGCCACAACCGTGAGCTTTATATGGGTCTTTTCGCGGCTCCCCACACGGTGGGCGAGGCCCTTAAGGTGGCAACCTATGCGGGTGCGCTTTTTGAACTGCTGGGATATGAGTCCACACCTAAATACAACGCAAAACGCGCCGATATTATTGAAAGCGTGCTACTGAAAAATATCGAAGCTCTTGTGGCTTTTTGTCAGGGTATGCAAAAGGGGGCGCCCGTTGATTCCTTTGTTACGCCAGAGCCTTGGGATATGCCGGGCTACGATGACCCCGTTATTATGGCGGCAGGCGCATTTACCCTTGGCGCTTCTATTGAGCTTTCGGCCGATGCTCCGCTTCGCGAGCCCTATGCCGCTTGGCTTCAGGGCGGGCTTAACTTTGCAAGCGGTCAGGCAGGGGTACTTCTTGGCGCACAAAGTATGATTGATAAAGGAATTATTAAACTATGAAATTAATTGCAAAGGATAATGTTTTTTCCCTGCATCCCCTACCCGATGGGTTTTTATATTCCTACCTTATAGAGCAGGAGGACGACCAAATTAAGGTTGGCTATAAAATGGTTACCTTTTCCACAGGTAAAATTTCCAATGTAACCAAAAATATTTATATGCTTACCAAGTTTGGCTCGGCCTATAAAAACTTTATGGGCAAGATTAAAAATTACCTTTCCTGCTTTGCCCTGCCGCTTGAAAACGGACAGTGCTTTGTTATAGATTTAGAGGGCAACGCCACCATTTTCGGGCCTGATGGAGAGGAGGTCTGGGCAGGTAACCTGCGCTACAAAAAGAATTCCCCCGGCGGAATTGCCGTAAACGGCAACACCCTTTGGATTTCCTTTAGCGACAGCAACGTGCTTATCCGTTATGACCTCAACACACTCCGGCAGGAGCTAAGAATAGGCGGAGAGCACTCCCCCTTTAACAAGCCAACCTCCCTCTTCCCTGCGGGCAGCAAGCTTTTTGTCTGCAGCGATGCCGATAACTGCATTTGGAAGATGGATACCTCCACCTACGCTACCGAGCTTTACTTCGGCTTTGAAGAAAAAGTAAAAGACTACCAGTTCATAAATAAATATGAAATAGTAGTCTTGGATTCGGGAATATATTTGTTATAAAAAGGATGAGGCTTTGCCTCATCCTTTTTAGTTCCTTATCACTTATATTTAATTGCAATTGTCCTTAATGAACTGCAAAACACCTGCAGACCAACCGTGGCACAGACTATGGCGAAAGCCCTTATAGCAAAAGCTGCCAAAGTCGCCGTGAATGTCCCTCTCGTTATCTTTCGGAAATTCATCTACTCTGCAAGAATTTTTTGCCCAATTGATATCAAAATCTTCCCAGAAGGTTGTGGCTCCTTTGTCCAGCATCGCGCCATAATACTCTTTCATCATATTGATTGCCGTTTGCTTATCGAACGATGCAACAGCTTTAAGAATATAATAGCTCATAAAGGTTGACATTCCCTTTGCACCGCAACGGGTTAAGCGTTTGCGGTCAGCAGCGTTAAGCTCGGTTGCAAAATACTTTAATGCTGTAACCTGTTTGCTGCTTTCGGGACTTATTTCAATTTTCAATAATTTACTTAACAGACTTTCTGCCACTGAAGTATCCATATTGAACTTTTGCAGTATAGATATTGCTTTTTTAGCGGCGATAATGCTAATGGCTCTTACGCCGTGCACTTCATCGGGGGTGTTTCTTGTAGGCCAATCGACAAAATAATCGGGAAACTGTAGTTCGCCGTTTTCCATAACGCAAGAATTTATTTGTTCAATTAGTGAAGCTAAATATTTAAGCTGTTTTTTTACAAAAGATACGCATTTGGTTGTTTCGTAATAATCAGCAACAATTATTATCCACCATAATGAATAGGTTGACATACCATTAATCCATAAAGGTAACGGTGTTTGTTCTCTTGCAAAATCCAACGATTTTTCTATTGCCGGAAGCCTGCCGTAAAGAGTTGTGAGCGCCAACATTTCGGGATGCAAATCTCCAATCCACACCAATCGGTCGCGTTTTACTCCATCCCACACATATTCACCCGCTGCACACAGGTCAATAGTCCGTTTTGCGACATTATATATTTCCTTTACTTGAGTATCGGCGCCACTATATATGTAGTGCGCTTTCCTTTTTAGAATATTATTAACCGCAACTATGCATTTAATTTGAGCAGCACCATAAAAATCAATGCGAACAAAACGAAAACCCGTATTACCAAATGTCATATCTGAAAGATTTACGAGATTTGTTTTAAAATCTCGTAAAGAATGGTCGTTTGTGGCGTTTTTATCGCCACCAAGCTCAGTGCAACATTCTGTAACGCTTTCGCCAAAACGAATACGAACAGATGAATTGTTTGAAGAAAAAGTAAGGATTCTTATTCCTCCGCACATTTCATTATTAAAATCCAGAATGACATATCCGCCTTTATCGAAGCTTGTTGTTTTTGTTTCAGCAAGGCCAATTTGTAATGGTTGCTTTATAAACAAACTATTTTGATTTTGGACGCCTTTGCTTTCAATAATTCGTGTTGGGAAAACATATTCTTTCATAATACTCTCCATTCAGCCATTTACATTTCAAAGCTTTCAAGGTGGGTGGTTATGGTGTTGGCGACATCGCCAAGGACTCCCTCTTCATAGGGCAGCTTTAAATCGGCCGAGCGCACAAGCTCCTCGAAGGTTTTGGTGCCTGCCCCTTTAACAAAGGCAAGGTACTTATTAAAGGCCGCCTGCCAATCGGAAAGCGAGAGCGCAAAGAACTGAAAAGCCACCGCCTGCGCCATACAGTAATCAATATAATAAAGGGGATAAAGATAGATATGCAGCTGGTGCTGCCAGCCTGCTCCCCTGCTGTAAAAGGGCAGGTCTTCAAGGTTTAGGTGGGGGCGGTATTCACGCTCAAGCTCCAGCCATACCTCGTTTCGTTCATCGGGGGTGAGGTCTTCCCTTTCGTACATAATGTGCTGGAACTCATCTACCATACAGCCGTAGGGGATAAAATTCAGCGCATCGGTAGTATGGAAATACTGATACCTTTCGGTATCCTCCCTGAAAAAGGCCTTGTGCCAAGGGGCGGTTAAAAATTCCATAGACATTGAGTGAACCTCGCAGGCCTCCATGGTGGGGGAAACATAATCGGGAATAAGTCCCTGCCTTGCCGCCGTAAAATAGGCAAAGGCGTGGCCTGCCTCGTGGGTGAGGACATCCACATCCCCCGAGGTTCCGTTAAAGTTGGAAAATATAAAGGGGGCCTTAAACGCGAAAAACTCGGTACAATATCCGCCGGGGGCCTTGCCATCCTTGGATAAGAGGTCGTAAAGCTCGTTTTCACTCATAAAGTTTATAAATTCGGCCGTTTCCCCACTCATTTGGCGGTACATTTCAATTGCCGCGGCCAGCAGCTCATCTGCGCTACCCTTTGGGGAAACATCCCCCTCCTTAAAGATAACGGCATTATCGTAAAGGTGGATATTATCAATTTCAAGGCGCACCTTTTGGGCCTGGCGCAATTTAGATACTGCGGGAACAACATATTTCTTGATTTGTTCCCTAAAATCCGCCACCTTTTCGGGGCCGTAGCAGTTGCGGCCTAGGCGGTCGTACCCCATTTGAATATAGTTTTTGTATCCAAGCATTCTTGCCTGCTTGTTTCTGAGTTTTACAAGGCGGTCGTAAAGGGAATCGAACTCCTCTCGATGGGCATCGAAAAATTCGGCATCCTTTATAAAGGCCTGCTTTCTTACCTCGCGGTCGGCCGACATTTTATATTTTGTAAGCTTGGGCAGGGGTAAGGTTTCGCCCTCCCACTCGACAGTGGCCGATGCGAAAAGCTTTTGGTATTCCGACTGCAATCTGTTTTCCTCTGCCGAAAGCTCTATAATTTCGCTACTGAAACAGCGTAGGGAAATTTCGGTGTTTTTAAAGAGCAGCTCGCCATAATGCTGTTCGAGCTCTGTTCTAAAGGGGGATGCCACCATAGCTTTTGAGATACCCTGAAACGCATCGGTAACGGTGGGGCCTACCTCATCGAAAAAGTCGTTTTCGCCATCGTAAAACTCATCCTTGGTGTCGATGGTGTGGCGGACATAAGCGAGGGAGCCCATGGTGGAATACTCCTCACTTAAAGCGCAAACCTCGGTGTAGGCCGAAATTATTTCGGCGGCGCTTTTTGCACCTTCAATTTTTTCCTTTAATGTGCTTAATTTTGCCTTTAAGCCCTCGATATCGGGGCGGCTGTACGGCATTTCGCAAAATTTCATAATAATCACCTCTATTATTATACCACCTGCCGCCCTCTATTAAAAGAATTTATTGTGTTTTTTAATAAATTGTGTTAGAATACTTTTGCTCAGTCGGTTGGACGGCTGCGGGCGGAGTTTTACTACCGTCTGAGGAAAGTCCGGGCATCGCAGGGCAGGATAACGGCTAACGGCCGCCGAGGGTAACCTTAGGGATAGTGCAACAGAGATATACCGCCGCATTGTGCGGTAAGGGTGGAAAGGCGAGGTAAGAGCTCACCACGGGAATGGAGACATCTCCCGTCTGTAAACCCTATCCGATGCAACGCAGACTTATGCTATACATCTGCCCGATGTGCATAGACGTGCGGCTTGAGCTTATTGGCAACAATAAGTCGAGATAGATGGTCGTCGGGGAGTTTTACTCCTACACAGAACCCGGCTTATAGACCGAGTGAGAAAAAGAGGCTCCAAGGAGCCTCTTTTTAAGTAATAAGTAATAGTGAAAAGTGAAGATGTAAGGTGTTGCTTCGCAACATATATCCCTTGACAAAAGGGTGAAAATATGATAGCATATTCCTTGTAAATCAACCGAAGGAGGTTATATGTAATGGAAAGAATTAAGACCTTATCTTCAAGAAATCTTGAGGCTTCTGCTAAGACCGGCGGTTGCGGCGAATGCCAGACCTCTTGCCAGTCCGCTTCTAAGACTTCCTGCTCTGTTGCTAACCAGAAGTGCGAAAAGGCTAAGAAATAAGATTATTTTAAAAAGATTTAGCCGCAGAGAACCTGCGGCTATTTTTCTATGGAGTTGTAAATTTTGATACACGCATATAAATTAAACGGATACAACATTGTGCTTGATATCAACTCGGGCTGTGTGCACGTGGTTGATGAGGTGGCCTTTGATATTATATCCGATTACGATAAAAAATCACCTGATGAAATACTGGCCGAAACGGTAGAAAAGCACGGTGTTACTGCCGAAGATGTGCAGGCGGTTTTTGAGGATATTGAAGCCTTAAAGGCCGAGGGCAAGCTTTTTACCGAGGATAAATTCCGCGCGCTGGCAAAGGAATTTAAAAAGCGCCAGTCGGTTATAAAGGCGCTTTGCCTGCACGTAGCCCACGACTGCAACCTTGCCTGCAAATACTGCTTCGCCTGCGAGGGCGAATACCACGGCCCGCGCGGGCTTATGTCCTTTGAGGTTGGAAAAAAAGCACTCGACTATCTTATAGAACATTCGGGCACCAGAAAAAACCTTGAGGTAGATTTCTTCGGCGGCGAGCCCTCACTTAACTTTGAGGTTGTAAAGCAGCTTGTTGCCTACGGCCGCGAAAAAGAAAAGGAAACGGGCAAGAACTTCCGCTTTACTTATACCACCAACGGCATTATTTTAACCGATGAAATTATGGAATTCTGCAACAAGGAAATGAGCAATGTTGTGCTGTCGCTTGATGGCAGGCGCGAGGTTAACGACCGTATGCGCACAAACCGTGGCGGCGCAGGCTCTTACGATACCATTGTGCCCAAATTCCAAAAATTCATTGAAAAGCGCCAGGGTAAGGATTATTACATTCGCGGCACATACACCCGCTTTAATAAGGACTTTGCCGCCGATATTCTGCATATGGCAGACCTTGGCTTTAAAGAAATTTCCATTGAGCCTGTTGTGGCCGAGCCCAGCGCCCCCTACGCCCTAAGGCAGGAGGATTTGCCCGAGCTTTTAGAGCAATATGAAATTTTAGCTAAGGAAATGATTAAGCGCCAGCGCAGCGGCAACGGCTTTACCTTCTACCACTATATGATAGATTTAGATGGCGGCCCTTGTGTTGTGAAGCGTGTTTCGGGCTGCGGCGTTGGCACCGAATATATGGCCGTTACCCCCGAAGGAGATTTTTACCCCTGCCACCAATTTGTAGGCAACCCCGACTTTTTGCTTGGAAATGTTTACGATGGCGTTACAAATGCCGCCGTTTGCGACCAGTTTAAAAACTGCAACATCTATTCCCACCCCGAATGTGATGACTGCTTTGCAAGAATGTACTGTTCGGGCGGTTGCGCCGCTAATGCCTATAATTCAACGGGCAGTGTAACAGGTGTTTACGGTCTTGGCTGTGAGCTGCACAAAAAGAGAATTGAATGTGCAATTATGCTTAAGGCCGATGAAGCCTTTGGCGGGGAGAACTGATATGCTTAAATACATTTTCCCCCTGTCCTACCCCAAAAAAAGCGTGCTAAAATCGGCCATAGGTTATTTTTTGGTTTACTTTTTGTCTTCGCTTTTAAAAGGTACCCTTATATATTTCTTTGGAGAGGCCAGCACACTTGGCCTTGTTGGCGGATATATTTCCCTTATTTCTACCGTTTACATTTTTATTGGCCTTTTACTGCTATGCTTTGACCACCTTAAAATTGGCAGAAAATAAGATTTGCTCTATGCCTTTCGGCATAGAGCTTTTTTTTATTTGTGTATGAACTGATGAAATACTTCGTATAGGCCTGTTGATGCAAGCCCCGATACCAGCCCCGCCAAAATGACCTCGGCCGAGACTTGCATATTTATCCAAATATTAAGCCCTGCACCAAGCACCCCCACAATAAGGGGGATAAAGCGGTCAAAGGCATCCTTTGCAATAAGCTTTTTAATTATGTATCCCACACAAAGGCAAATTCCAACAATGGCAAAAACCATATAGTCCTTTAAAAAATCCATTACTGCGGCCTCCTTTCAAGGTCTGCTATTCGGTGATTCATCACCTTAAATTTTTCATCAAAAAGGTTGTGCTCCTCCTCTAGCTTATAGGTTTTTTCAATAACTGTGCCAAGGCGCTCTACCTTGTTTTCAAGCTGTTCAATGCGGTATTGCCACACCTTGTTTGACAGCAGCGCCCCTATAAGCGAGCCTATACCCGAACCGAATAAGCCAATTATGGCAACTAAAACGGCCTCACTCATTTCGGCTCTGCCTTAATGATGGCTTCAAACCCTTTGGCTTTAAGCTCGGCCACCAGCTTTTCGGCATTTTGGCGGTTCGAAAAGGCTCCTACCTGCACCCTGTATAGCTTTGTATCAGCAACCGGTGTTTCTATAACTTTTTTAGCAAGACCGCCTTTAGCCACAATTACCTCAACAATGGCATTAGCGCATTTGGTGGCATAATCATCAGTTAAGATAATCGGCACATCGGTTGCACTATCCATAAAGCCAAGCTCTAAAAGTACGGCGGGCATTACTGTTTCGCGGCATTCCTGTAAATTAGCTTTTGCAAGAGGTGTTGCGCGGTTGCCTTTTAGACCTGTATGCTTTATTAAAGCATCGTACAACTCCTTTTGCCATTCAAGCGTTACAGGGTTTGTGGTTTTATTGTAAACATAGGCAACAATGCCGCCACCTGTACCGCCCATAATCCCCGCATTGTGGTGGATAGAAATATAAACATCCGCGCCGAAACTATTGGCCGCTTTCGTTCTATCCGATACCTCAACAGCCTTTTCGCCTGCGGTGTCATCGGTACGGATAAGCGAATAGCCCTCGTAAGCCGATAACAGCTTTTCAACCTTATCGGCAATTCGGTCGTTTAGCACCCATTCTCGGGTCTCATTAGGGTCTAGCGATATGGGGCAGCGCTTACCCGCCGTGTGGCGATAGTGCCCTGCAGTCAGTGCAATTTTAAACATTGCGCTCTTCCTCCTTTATTTGTTCAACAAATTCAAAATACTCCTTAAACTCCTCGCTTTTAAGCACCCTTTGGCGAAGCAGCGCCAGCTCATCATCAACAGAATACCTTTCACGAATTCGGTTAACTACCCTCTGCTCATAAGGGATAGGCTCGATTGCTTCGGTTTCTTCAACATCTATATCAATTATTTTTCCGTTTAACAACTGTTTCATATTGACCTACCTTCCATATACAATTACTTTTGTGCCAACGGGGAATTTGAAAGTCTTTTCATCGCCGAATATATGAAAATAGTGTTTTTCTGACTT
>JAGBGJ010000004.1 GCA_017936045.1 Clostridia bacterium | reverse complement strand
CTCCTGCGGTATTTCGCCTATATCGGGAATAATGGCTTTAATCTCATCCATCTCGGCAGTTTCCTTGTTTTTATCAAGTGTACTCAGCAGCTCGCAAAGCTCGCTGTCCTCGCTGTACTTTTCACGGAGCGCCGAAATTTTTTCGTTGCTGTGGTTGCTTTTAAGCCTTGATACAAACTCGGAAAATCCAATACCCTGCTCGCGTGCCATGGCCTGCAGGGTATCAAGCTCGGCCGAAATTTTATCCAGCTTCATTCCCTTTTGGGCAAGGGTGGCCGCCTCGCTGAGGCTTAGTTTCTTGGTTTCCTTATTAAACTTAACCTCTAAAAAAGCGTTATCGGATTCGGGCGGTGTGGTGGCCGCTTCCTCCTGTGAAAAGGCTTGTTCTTCGGGCGCGGGTTGTCCTAAAGCAGTTTCCTTTATCATTTCTTCCATTATTTTTTCTTCCTTTCTTTATTAGCGGCGGTAGTAAACCCCGCCCTACTGGTTAGAACCATCGTAGTTTAAAAAGTTTCGTATTTCGGTGTTAAATTCGGTTTTGGGGGTTGGCCTTATTATGGCCACCTGCCCTCTTCTTGCCGTTTGCCCCACAATTACGCCAAGGGCAAAAATCAGCGCGGTGTATATAAGTATTAATGCGACAATCAAATATCCCAGCCCCCCTTCATTTGCCAGTTGTAGTTTTTAATTTCCCCCGTGCCGCCCCTTTTAACATCGTAAAAGGCGTAACGCAGGGCATCCATAAGGTGGTTGTTTTGGTCGCGCGGTACATTGTCGGCCGTTTTATCCCAGCAATAGGAATTAAGCTCGGCAATTGTATTTTTGCAGCGTGGGTTTACGGTTATAAAGTATTCACTTATATTCATAATTCCGTTAATAACGCTGTCCTTGCCCTTAACCGAGGGCATAATCCTTGAAATACCAAGCCGCCTTAGGTCGTCGTTACTTTTGGGCTCTGCGCTGTCGGCCCTTATTCGCTCTTTAGCGTAGCCCTTGGCCTTAATAGCCGCCGCAATATCGCAGTTGAGCATTTTTCTTTTATATATTTCATCAAATATATAAATCTCCTTTGCCCTGCGGTTTACCATAAAGGCAATAAAAGCGGTGGGGTCGGTGGTGTAGCCGTAGTCCAGCCCGAAAAAGGCCTCCCAGTCATCCCCACCGGTATCCTTTTCCCCCTCTGCCCAGTTTTCGTAAACAAGACCCTCGGCAATTCCCCATTCGCCAAGCCCTGCTACCCTATATCTTCGCGGGTGCTCAGTTTTAAGTCGCTCGAAAACGGCGTGGTCGGTTTGGTCTAAAAACTCGTTTATAAGGTAGTTGGTGGAAAAGGTATCGGTATCGTGTCGATTTTTGTCGAAAAATGTCGATTTCAACCAATGCTTTTCGCTCCAGGGGTTAAAGGTTATTGTGGTTTGCTTGAAAAGGCCCTTTGGCATTGCTCCGCGCGGCACCGATAAATCCAGCTTTTCGAAATCCTCTAGGCTGTCAATTTCAAAGGCCTCCTCTACCCAAACGAAATTCAGGTAGCCCTTTTCCACCGTGGCGCCCGCAAGCTTTAAAACATCGTCGAACCCGCGGAAAATTATTTTTTGATTTGTGGGTATATAGGTCATTTCCAGCGGCGAAATATTGTTTTTAAAGAGGTGAGCTACCCCCAATTTTTCCTGCGCCCATTTAAGCTGGGCAAAGGTGGAGTCCCTATGAGTGTTCATAACGGCGCGCACCACCAAAATATTGCTTTCGGGGTATTTTATAAGCCTGTAAATAAGGTTTAGGGCTGTGGTTGCGCTCTTTTTTGAGGCCTTGCCCCCCTTTAGAACGCGGTAACGCTTTTTGCTGTTCCAAAACTCATCGTAGCCGCCGCCTACCACCCTACTAAGGGCTATTTTTGATATCATCTATCAGCACCACCCCGTTTTGAATAGTTGTTTCCCCTTCCAGCCTTGCGAAGATTTCCTTTAAGGCCGCTAAATCTCCCTTTGCGCCCTTTTCAAAAAGCGCGGCGGCAAGCAGGGTCAGCTTGGTTGGCTTTTTAAGGGTTATACCTTTATCGACCAGCTGCTGTTTTTCTTCCTCGCTAAGTGCCAAAGCCGTTATTTTTTTAAGCTCGGTATCTATTCCTTTTTTAATGCTTGCCGCCCTCCTCCCTTAACTTTGTAGCCCTATTCTAAAACAAAAAAATCCGCCCCACCACGACATAAATCGCGGTAAAGCGGACATAAACTCAGTGGACAGTGTGCAGAAAAAAAGACCGCAACCGAAGTTGCGGTCTTTTTAATTAGTCTTCAAATTCGTTGTTGGTTGCGGTTTCAAAAACCTTAATGGTTTCTTCATCGGGCTGCTTACTAATAAGGGCAACTATAACCGAAGCTATAAGTCCTGCGGCAAAGCCCGGTATAAGCTCGTAAATACCGGTGGATGCCGGAAGGCCCGAGAAAAGCCATACAACATCAATAACAGCGCCTGTGATAACACCTGCCAAAGCGCCCTGATAGTTAAAGCGTTTCCAGAAAAGGGAAAGAATTACAACCGGTCCGAATGCTGAACCAAAGCCTGCCCAGGCATTTTCAACCAGGTTCATAATTGCCTGTGCTCCGCTTCCCTTACTGCTTGCAATAAAGTAAGCAATAACGGCAACAATAACAACTACAAGTCTACCAATCCACATAACCTCTTTATCCTTTGCACCCTTGCGGATAAGGGGTTTATAGATATCGGAGGTAAATGAGGAGGAAGCAACTAAAAGCTGGCTATCGGCAGTAGACATTGAAGCCGCAATAATTGCCGACATTAAAAGACCTGCAAGTAAGGGATGAAAATACTTTTTAGCAAGTGCTATGAACACCATTTTTTGTGAACCCTCAGCTAAAATTTCGGGGCCTAAAATCATACGGCCTAAAATTGCCATAACAGTTACTGCGCCAAGTGCAATTACAACCCAAACGATAGCAACAGTTGCAGCGGTTTTAACCTCTTTAGCCTTGCGTATAGACATAAAACGAACAAGGATGTGGGGCATACCAAAGTAGCCAAGACCCCAAGCAAGGCCCGAAGCTATATCCTGCCAAGTGGCTTCGAAGGGGGTGCCAACAAACACGCAGTCAACGGCGGCACCGCCATCCATATATGTATAGGTTTCCTTTAAATATTCGGGATTGCTGTCGCCCGAAACGGCTGCCAAAATGGGAACTGCAAGAACTGCGGCCAGCATTAAGAAGCCTTGGAAAAAGTCGGTCCAACAAACGGCCTTAAAGCCGCCCATAAATGTGTAAACCAAGATAATTGCGCCAAAAATAAGCATTGCAACGCCCTTATCGAGTGCGGGGAAAACCGTTGTGAAAACATCGGTTCCGGCAACAAAAGCCGAGGCAACATAAACGGTAAAGCAAACAAGGAAGATAAGTGCGCATACTGTTTGAAGTACGGTTTTGCCTCCGCCAAAGCGGTTAGATAAATACTGGGGAAGGGTTATAGCATCGCCCGAAGCTTTTGAAAAACGGCGCAGCCTTGATGCTGTGAAAATCCAGTTAGCGGCAGTACCGAGTGCAAGACCGATACCAATCCAAACCTCGCCGAAGCCGAATGCTAAAATTGAGCCGGGAAGACCCATAAGCAGCCAAGCCGACATATCCGAGGCCTGGGCAGACAGGGCTGTAACCCAGGGGCCCATTGCGCGGCCACCTAAAAAGTATTCTTTTGCTCCGCCGCCCTTGGACTTAAAGAAGAAAACGAAGCCAATGGTAAGAACGGCTACAAAATAAACTGCAAAAGCAACTATATGCCAAATTTGTTCAGTCATTTTAACCTACTCCTTAATATGTTAATGGATTGCTGTGCCTGTGGGAACAGAGTCATCTACAAAGATAACCTTGCAGCCACATTCTTCAGCAGATGCTGCAATAAGCATACCCTCGGACTTAACGCCCGAGAATTTTGCGGGCTTGAGGTTTGCTATAACAATAATCTTTTTGCCAACAAGCTCTTCGGGGGTGTAGTCGTTCTTAATAGAGGAAACGATTACCCTGCCCTCAAGGCCATCATCGAGTGTAAGCTTTAAGCAGGAGTGGGATTTTTTAATCTCCTCTGCCTTTAGGATTTTGCAAACGCGCATATCAACCTTATCGAAGGTATCCATTTCAATTTGTTCCTTAATGGGCTGGGCCTTTGGTGCTTCTGCCTCGGCTTTGGCCTCGGCTTCTTCTTTAGCCTTAGCATCAAGCTCCTTTTCCTCTTCGGTTTGCGGGTAAGAGAAATCAAGCAGCTTTACATAACGCTCCTTTTCCACTGCATAAAGGAAGAGGTAAAGTCTTGGGCCCTGCTCCTTATCGATAAGCAGCTTATAAACATTCTTAAAGAACTTGCCCTGAATACCCTTTAAGGCTTTGGGGTCAAGGTCTTCACCGTAAATTCTCTTGGGGATAGCGTAAAGCTCGCTGTTTAAATCATCAAGGCTATATCCGTCGGTAGACAGATACTCAAAAAGCATTTTGATAGCGGCCTTTTCGTTTTCATCAAGGGTATCATAAACCTCGAAGTTACGGGTAGCACGGAGGCGGTTAACGCTTTCGGGTGAGCACTGCTCAAGCCAGAAGCGGGCGCGCTCAAGTCTTTCCTTGAACTGCTCATATTTATAAGGTGTACCGATTTTTTCGAATACGGTTTCAAGCATTGGAATGTTGAAGTCTACAATAGAACCGAGGGAAACCAGCAGCTGCATTGAAACGGTTTCGGCGGTTCTGCCCTCGATAAGTGCGCCCTCCATAATAGAAGCGATGTGCTCATCGGCGCGGCCTTCGGTAAAGGCGCTCATCATACGGTCGAACTCAAAATACTGGCGCAAAATTTCATCATCAACGCAGAAATTGAATGCCTTTGTGGGCTCGGTCTTGGAGTATAGCCATAAAATAATTTCGGGGTCGTAGAGCTTTAATAGGGTGTCGGGGGTGAGGTTTAAGCCCGAAGAGCCCGACATTTTACCTGTTGTGCCCTTAATACCAATGAATTCATAGCCCTGAAAAAGGGGTGCTTCATAACCGAAGATTTTTTCACTTATAATGCGGCTTGTCTGGTAAGAGCCCGTGGGGGATGCGTGGTCCTTTCCGCCCGGCTCGAAGTCAACGCCCTCGTACATCCAGCGCATTGGCCAGTCTATCTTCCAAGCAAGCTTGCAGTTAAAGTCGGTTTCAAAGTTAAATGTACCGTGGTGGCCGCATTCGCAGGTATATTCGGCGTTTACGCAGTCATCACTAAGGGAGGTAATTTTGGTGGTATCCTTGCCGCAGTGTGCACAGTAGATGCCAACGGGATAATAGTTTTTGCGCTCGTCCTCGGTTGCATCCTGTGTACGGAAGGAATCAAGAATATCAAAAATTTCCTCGCGGTGTTTAAGGGCGTGGATAACGTGCTTTGCATATTTTCCGCTTCTGTACTGGCAAGCCTGATAGCGGTAGTCCATATCTATTCCGAACCTTTTAATAGAAGCCTCGAACTCGTTTTGGAAATGCTTTGCATAGGACTCGCAGCAGCCAAATGGGTCGGGAGCATCTACATAAGGCTGACCGATATATTTATCGAAGCCATCTGTAATTGCGGCAACGTTTACGGGCACCTTTCTAAGTCTGTCGAATTCATCCCAAGAAAAGAGCAGTCTTGCCTTTTTGCCCATTTTTCTAAGGGCCTTTACAACAAAGTAGCTTGTTGCTATATCGCGGAAGTTACCAATGTGAATAGAGCCCGAGGGGGATATTCCTGCCGCGCACACATACTCCTCCTTGTTAGGGTTACGGTCAATAATCTTCTTTGCTATTTCTTCTGACCAATGCATAATTACACCTCAAATTTAAAAACATAATATTCCAATATAATAGATTATTATATATTAATTACCCCTTTAAGTCAACTGTTTTGTGCTTAGCCAAAGCATCCAAACTCGAATCAGATTTTGGGATAAGAATTTACTGCCGTGGCTTTGTTAAAATACTCGCAAATCCGTCAGGATTTGCTGTGTTTTTGCCTCGCCACAACACAAAATTCTTCAATCACAAAATTCTACGACCTAAAAGGTGCAGTTTTATGTGGAGATTTTGGTGATGCGAAGCATATAAGGCTGTCGCCTATGTGCGACAAAGAGCCAAAAGATACCTTAAAACTGCCCTTTTAGGCTGGTTCGGGTTTAAATGCTTT
>JAGBGJ010000034.1 GCA_017936045.1 Clostridia bacterium | reverse complement strand
TGTAAACCTCGATAAATCAAGGCTTACAGCGGATTTTTTGGCGTCCCAGAAGGGATTCGAACCCCCGACACCCACCTTAGGAGGGTGGTGCTCTATCCAGCTGAGCTACTGGGACATTTGCTAATAAATATTAAGTTTTTTGCTCTATCCAGCCCCCATAGACTCGAACGACCTACTTCTTAGGAGGACCTTATTCTATCCGTTGAACTATGTGGGCTTTTGCCTTAATATATTACACCAAAACACACCCATTGTCAACAAAATGAATACTAATTAATTTGCCGATAATTGTCGCAAAATGCCTTGACAGTAGGGGGTAAATGTGATAAATTTATCTTAATGTAGTTATACTGCACAAAACCAAATATTTTCGGAGGGAATTTGTATGAAACTTGTCTATGACGTAGATGCTAAAGTCAAGGATATGGGCTTTTTAAATACCCTTGTTTTTGCACTTCAGCAGCTCCTCGCAATTATGGCGGCAACAATTGCCGTACCCGCTATTATCGGCAACAATATGTCGCCCACAGCCGCCCTTTTCGGCGCAGGTGTAGGAACCTTGGTGTATTTGCTTTTCACAAGGTTTAAAAGCCCCGTATTCCTTGGCTCTTCCTTCGCATTCATTGGCTCAATGTTTGCGGCCTTTGCCGGCGGAGTATCAATGGCTGTTGGCTATTTAGGCCTCATCCTTGGTGCTGCTTTCGCAGGCCTTGTTTATGTAGTCCTTGCTATTTGCGTTAAGTTCGTTGGCGTTGGCTGGATTAATAAGCTTATGCCCCCAGTTGTTATCGGCCCCACAGTTGCAATTATCGGTCTTTCCCTTTCGGGCAATGCCGTTGGCGACCTTTCCAAGGGCAGTGTTCTTGCTGAGGGCGTTCCCACAGCATCCCCTTATGTAGCACTTATCTGCGGTCTTGCAACCCTTTTCGTAACCATCATCGCTTCGGTTTACGGCAAGAAAATGGTTAAGCTCATCCCCTTTATTATGGGTATACTCGCAGGCTATGCTGTTGCAGCTATATTTACCGTAATCGGTACAGCTACAAACAATGCCGCACTTATGGTAATTGACTTTGCTAAGTTCGAAGCAATGAAATGGATTCCTGATTTCACCTTCTTAACCGCTATCGGCGGCGTAGCTGAAATTGATGCCGCTTACATCGGCACCGTTGCCGTAGCATATATCCCCGTTGCTTTCGTTGTATTTGCAGAGCATATTGCAGACCACAAGAACCTTTCTTCTATCATTGAAAAAGACCTTTTAACCGAGCCCGGTCTTCACAGAACTCTACTTGGCGATGGTATAGGCTCTTTTGCGGGCTCTATCTTCGGCGGCTGCCCCAACACCACATATGGTGAATCTGTAGGCTGTGTTGCAATTTCTGGTAACGCTTCGGTTGCAACCATTGTTACAACCGCAATTATGGCTATTGTAATTTCATTCTTTGGCCCCTTTGCAACCTTCCTTTCAACAATTCCTTCCTGCGTAATGGGCGGTATTTGTATTGCTCTTTACGGTTTCATTGCCGTATCAGGTCTTAAAATGATTCAGGGAATCGACTTAAATCAAAACAAAAACCTCTTCGTTGTATCTGTAATTCTTATCGCAGGTGTTGGCGGACTTGCTGTTTCCTTCGGTAAGGTTACAATCACATCTATTGCTTGCGCACTTATCCTTGGTATTATCACCAACACCATAGTTGGCAAAGCAAAAGAAGACTAATTGGGAGAATATTATGGCAAAGATAACTATTTTCGACCATCCGCTTATTCAGCATAAAATTTCAATCCTCAGAAATAAGGATACCGACCGCAAAACCTTCCGCGAGCTGGTAGATGAAATCACAATGTTTATGTGCTACGAAGCTCTGCGCGACCTGCCCATGCAGGATGTTGAGGTTGAAACACCCCTTATTAAAACCACCTGTAAGGAGCTTGCAGGGGAAGCCATTGCCGTTGTGCCAATACTAAGAGCAGGCCTTGGTATGGTTAGCGGAATTCTTAATATGGTTCCCAATGCCGCAGTTGGCCACATCGGCCTCTACCGCGATGAGGAAACCTTAGAGCCCCACGAATACTATTGCAAACTTCCCAAAAGAATAGATGAAAGGCAGATTATTCTGCTTGACCCAATGCTTGCAACCGGCGGCTCGGCCGTTGCCGCAATTGATTTTATTAAACAGCACGGCGGCAAAAAGATTAAGTTTATGTGCATGATAGCCGCACCCGAGGGAATGAAGGCCGTAACAGAGGCTCACCCCGATGTTGATGTTTACTGTGCACAAATGGATGAAAAGCTTAACGAACGCGGCTACATTATGCCGGGTCTTGGCGATGCAGGAGACCGCCTTTTCGGAACACTTTAAAATTAAAAGAGAGATGCAGCGCATCTCTCTTTTTTGTTTAAGCCTTCCCCTTGAGGGGAAGGGGGACCGTCGTAGATGGTGGATGAGGTGTGTGATTTTATTATTGAACAAGCCTAATAATTATGTTAAAATATAGAAAATAAAAAACAAAGGAGCAAATATTATGGAATTTTCCGCAAACCATCCAATAATTTTCATAATTGTGGGTATTATTGTTGCCTTTGTGTTGGGCCAGTCGGTTTTCTTTTTGGTCCGTGCACTTAAAAGGGCAAAGGAGCTTGGTATTGCAAATACCACAGTAAAAAAGACAATTTCTTCCTCGGCAATATTTACTATTGCCCCCGCCGTTGCAATTTTGGTAGGCGTGGTGGTGCTCTCAAAGAGCCTTGGCGTAGCACTTCCTTGGCTTCGCCTTTCGGTTATTGGCTCGCTTTCCTACGAGGTTATTGCCGCGCAAAACGCAATGGAACCCCTTGGTCAGGATATGAGCAAGCTTGTTGATGACCCCACCGTTTTTGTAACCGTACTCTGGGTTATGACACTCTCTATTGCCCTTGGCCTTATACTGGTGCCCTTTATTACTAAAAAGGTGCAAACAGGTGTAAGCAAAATCGGTATGAAGGATAAAAAATGGGGCGAAATTTTCAACAATGCAATGTTTCTGGGTATGATTTCGGCATTTTTAGGTTATGTCTTCTGCGATGTTACATATATTGCCGAAGGTCATCTTCAAGGCCTCACCCCCGTTTGCGTAATGGTGGTGTCTGCCCTTGTTATGGCAATACTCGGCATTTGCTCCACAAAATTCAAAATCCGCTGGATGACCGATTACGCCCTGCCCATAAGTCTGCTTTGCGGCATGGCCTCGGCAATTCTTTTCAGCAACATATTCGGTGGCTTTGCCATCCCTGCAGCATAAAGGAGGCGGCGTAAT
Organism: Clostridia bacterium; assembly: GCA_017936045.1. Taxonomy (GTDB): domain Bacteria; phylum Bacillota; class Clostridia; order Oscillospirales; family Acutalibacteraceae; genus SFWF01. The sequence goes on along the minus strand of JAGBGJ010000034.1, from coordinate 10,813 downwards.
ATGAAAAAGAATATGACTTATATGGATTCTGTTCACTATTACGGCAGAGTTTGGGGCTTAATACTCGGCGGCCTAATTATTGCCGTACCCTTTGTGCTTTGCCTTATTTTCAGCGCAGTACCTCAGTGGGATGCGCTTGTTAAAGGCCTTATTGCCACCCTGCCAATGTACTGGGCGGTAGGCTTTATTGAAATTTTCACCTATGTTCCAATGCTGGGCGCAGGCGGAACCTACCTATCCTTTGTAACAGGCAACATTTCAAACCTTAAGCTTCCTTGCGCTGTAGATGCAATGGAAAGGGCAGGGGTCAAAGCCAACAGCGAGGAGGGCGAGGTACTCTCTACCATCTCCATCGCAGTTTCCTCTATTGTTACTACAATAATCATACTTTTAGGTGTACTTTTCATAGTACCCATTCAGCCCATACTTGAAAACCCTGTTTTAGAGCCTGCCTTTGAAATGATACTCCCCGCCCTATTTGGCGGCCTTGGTGTTGTTTTCATTTCCAAGAATGTAAAGCTTTCAATAGCACCTATTGTTTTAATGCTTGTGCTTTTCATTTTCGTGCCTGCCCTCAACAAGGGAACTGTTGGCATTATGGTACCCGTAGGCGTGCTCTTTACCCTCGGCGTTGCCCGCATTATGTATAAAAAAGGATGGCTTTAATAATGGGATATGTATTATTAGCGTTAGCGGTTTTACTCCTTTGCTTTATAGCCTTTTTGGTAATAAAAGCCGCAACCTTTAACCCTAAAAACAATGTTACCGTTCAGGAGAATGAAGAGGTTTTCGACAGGGATGTTGTAATTTCCCGCTTGGCCGAGCTTGTAAGATGCAAAACCGTATCTTATAACGATAAAGCGTTGGAGGACAATGCCGAATTCGAAAAGCTGATTGCGCTTCTGCCAAAGCTTTACCCCAATGTGTTTACAACCTGCGAATATAAAGAATTGCCCGACCGTGCATTGCTTTTCCGCTGGCAGGGTAAAAATGATGGCGAGCCCGCAGTTTTAATGGCCCACTACGATGTTGTCCCCGTTAACGAGGATATGTGGGATAAGCCCCCCTTTGAAGCCATTTTAGAAGATGGCGTGCTTTGGGGCAGAGGCACACTCGATACCAAGGTTACCTTTGGCGGTGTGCTTTCGGCGGCCGAGCATTTAATAGAGCAAGGATTTACCCCCGAAAACGACATTTACTTCGCCTTTTCGGGTGGGGAAGAGGTCAACGGAAACGGTGCTTTAAACATTGTAAACTATTTTGAAGAAAAGGGCATTAACCCTGCAATGGTTGTAGATGAGGGCGGCGCAGTTGTGGAAAATGTATTCCCCGGTGTTAAAGCGCCCTGTGGCCTTATTGGTATAGCCGAAAAGGGTATGATGAATGTGGAATACTCCACCAAAACCGCAGGCGGCCACGCTTCGGCCCCCAAGCCGCACACCCCCGTTGGTATTCTATCCAAGGCCTGCTGTAAGGTAGAGGCTCACCCCTTTAAATACCATATAACTCCGCCCGTTGCCAAGCTGTTCGATACACTCGGCAGACATTCTTCCTTTGTATTTAAAATAGTATTTTCCAACCTTTGGCTCTTTAAGGGGCTTATTGATACCTTCCTTTGTAAAAAAAGCGGCGGCGAAATCAATGCGCTTATGCGCACCACCGTTGCCTTTACCCAAATGGAGGGCAGCAGCGCCCCCAATGTTATTCCGCCCAAGGCCGCAATGGTTTCCAATATGCGCCTTAATCCAATGGATAATATTGAAAGTGCAATGGAGTATTTAAAGAAAACCGTTAATGATAATACAGTTGAAATAAAACTGCTCCACGGAATGAACCCCTCTCGCATTTCGGTAACCGATTGTGAGGGTTACGACAAGGTTGCCACCGCAGTGGCCTCCACCTGGCGCGGCTGTATAGTTTCGCCCTATCTTATGGTGCAGTGTTCCGATTCGCGCCATTGGGGCAAAATATCCGATAAGGTTTACCGCTTTTCGGCAATGGACTTAACCGCCGAGGAGCGCGCCACAATTCACGGCAATAACGAGCGCATCCGTGTAGACTGCGCCTGCCGTGCTGTTGAATTCTATATCCGCTTAATGAAGCAGTGTTAGGAGAACTTATGAAGCTTTTTATTGCATCCGATATTCACGGAAGCGCCTTTTGGTGCGAAAAAATGCTTTCGGCATACAGGGCCGAAAAGGCCGACAGAATGTTGCTGCTGGGCGATATTTTATACCACGGCCCAAGGAACGACCTTCCGCAGGACTATGCCCCCAAAAAGGTTATAGAAATGCTAAGCCCCCTAAAGGATGAAATACTTTGCGTTCGCGGCAACTGCGATACCGAGGTAGACCAAATGGTGCTGTCCTTTCCAATTTTATCCGACTATGCTCTGCTGAGTATAGATGGGGTAGATATCTATGCTACCCACGGGCATAAATTCGGCAAGGATAATCCGCCCCCGTTAAAAAACGGCGATATCCTGCTGTGCGGCCACACCCACATTGCGGCCGATGAGGAGTGCGGCGGCTTCAGATATATAAACCCCGGCTCGGTTTCCATTCCAAAGGAAAACACGGGTAACGGATATATAATCTTCGAAAACGGCACTTTCACAAGAAAAAAGTTGGCAGTTGGCAGTGGTCAATGAACAGAAAAAGCACCCGATAATAATCGGGTGCTTTTTATAGCCTTCCCCTTGAGGGGAAGGGGAACCGCATAGCGGTGGATGAGGTGTGTTCGGTTTTTAAAAAAGGCGGAGGCAAGCTCCCGCCGATGTAGGGAATGGCATCCTCGATGCTCCGTTCAAATCATTCAAATTCACTGTCATACGGAGAAAGCATGTCAAAAACTAATTGAGCGCCTAATCGAAAACCGTTAATAAACATATCTTTTTCTAAAATGCTTTCTTGTTCGCAACGCAATTCAAACATTGTTTCAAGAAGTTCCCTATTTGATTTGTTTAATTCTTTTAATAATATATTTTCTAAATTTAAAAGTTCTTTAGAAAGTTTTTGGTACTTGCCGGTGCTTTTTGCAAATTTTTCGCAAGGCGAAATATTTCCATAATACAGTTCTTCAATTGCTAACATAAATCATACTCCTTTTTTTCTTACGAGTGTATTATAAAACAAAAAATTGAAGTATGTAAAAAATAGGACAATGTGTCCTAAAAAAGACTCCCAAGCCTTTAGAGGGGAAAACAAAAAGGCGGGAGCAAGCCCCCGCCTTAAAAAAGCACCCGATTTTTATCGGGTGCTTTTGATATATTGACCACTAATCACTGACCACTGTCACTGATTTAGCAAACGCCCTGAGCAAGCATTGCTTCGGCAACCTTTTCGAAGCCAGCAATGTTAGCGCCTGCAACAAGGTCGCCTTCCATTCCATACTTCTTAGCTGCAGCAGCACTAGCTTCAAAGATGTTCTTCATAATATGCTTAAGCTTTTCATCAACCTCTTCGGCAGTCCAGCTGTAACGCATAGAGTTCTGGCTCATCTCTAAGCCGGAAACTGCAACACCGCCGGCATTAACAGCCTTAGAGGGAGCAATAACAAGTCCGTTTTCCTTAATGTATGCCATAGCCTCAGCAGTAGTGGGCATATTAGCAACCTCAACATAGTATTTAACGCCGTTTGCAACAATGTTCTTGGCATCTTCAATGCCAACCTCATTCTGGGTAGCGCAAGGCATAACAATGTCAACCTTGGTGTTCCAGGGGCGCTGACCCTTGAAGAAGGGAACACCGAACTTTTCGGCATAATCTTCTACCTTGTCGCGGCCGCTTGCTCTCATTTCAAGCATAAAGTTAACCTTTTATTCGGTAGAAACACCATCTTCATCATAAATGTATCCATCGGGGCCCGAAATGGTAACAACCTTACCGCCAAGCTCGTTAATCTTCTTAACAGTACCCCAGGCAACGTTACCGAAGCCCGAAACTGCAAAGGTCTTGCCCTTAATATCCTCGCCAAAGGATGCCAGCATATTCTGAACATAGTAAACAGCACCATAACCGGTAGCCTCGGGGCGGATTAAGGAACCGCCGTAAGCAATACCCTTACCGGTAAGCACGCCGGTGAATTCGTTGCGGAGTCTCTTATACTGGCCAAACATATAGCCAACCTCACGCGCGCCAACACCAATGTCGCCTGCGGGAACATCGGTATCAGCACCAATGTGGCGCTGAAGCTCGGTCATAAAGCTCTGGCAGAAGCGCATAACCTCTCCATCAGACTTGCCTCTTGGGTCAAAGTCGGCGCCACCCTTACCGCCGCCCATGGGCAGAGAGGTAAGGCTGTTTTTAAAGGTCTGCTCAAAGCCTAAGAACTTCATAATGGAAGCATTAACTGTGGGATGGAAACGAATTCCGCCCTTGTAGGGGCCAATAGCCGAGTTGAACTGAATTCTAAAGCCACGGTTAACCTGAGCCACACCATTGTCATCAACCCAGGGAACACGGAACATAATCTGGCGCTCGGGTTCAACCATGCGTTCAATTACGCCTGCCTTTTCGAACTTGGGGTTCTGCTCAATAACAGGCTCTAAGGATTCAAGAACCTCTAGCACAGCCTGAAGAAACTCAGGCTCGCCTGCGTTACGCTTTTGGCAGTCAGCGTAAACTTTTTTAAGATATTCGTTTTTAAGCATAAATATATCCTCCAATATATACAGTATCAAAATTTTAATATACTAAAGTATAAACTTTCGGGAGCCTTTTGTCAATAGAAGCCTTTTATAAGAATTATCGAAATTTGCAAGGTTTCGGCTTTTTGTTTTGTAGGAAAATACAAATGTACGCCCACCGCGCACAAAAAATATCGAAAGTCAAAAAATTTCGGCTTGAAAAGATTATAATATATGATATAATAAATCTTGTAAAAATATGCGATTAAAGCAATAATTTGGTTTTTAACGGAGAAATTACAATGAACCTTGCCGACTATAACACCCTGCAAAAAATACTTAAAAGCGAAGGCTTTAATACCAAAAAATCCTTGGGCCAAAACTTCCTTGTTAACCCCGATGTTTGCCCTGCTATGGCGCAAAATGCCTGCAATAAGGAAACGGGCGTACTGGAAATAGGCCCCGGCGCAGGGGTGCTTACCCGTGAGCTTGCCGCCGCCGCAAAAAAGGTGGTTGCCATTGAGCTTGATAACCGCTTAAAGCCGGTTTTGGCCCGTACCCTTAGTGATAAAGACAATGTAGAGGTAATCTTTGGCGATGCAATGAAAATAGACCTTTTAGCCCTTATTGGCGAAAAGTTTGCCGACTGCAGCAGTGTTGCCGTTTGTGCCAATCTGCCATACTATATAACCTCGCCTATAATTATGATGCTGCTGGAGGCCAAGCTTCCAATAGATAACATTACCGTTATGGTTCAAAAGGAGGCGGCCGAGCGGCTTTGCGCCAAGGTTGGAAGCCGAGAATCGGGCGCGGTTACCGTTGCCGTTAATTATTATGCAAAGGCCGAAATTTTATTCGAGGTAGACAGGGATTCCTTTATGCCGCCACCAAATGTTGATTCGGCCGTAATTAAGCTAACCCTCAGGGACAAGCCTGAAATTGAGCTTCGGGATGAAAAGGAATTTTTCCGTTTTATTAAGGCCGCATTTGCCCAAAGAAGAAAAACTCTTGTTAACACTGTATCTTCTTCTATCGGCATCAGCAAAGACCTGCTGCGCGAAGCCTTAAATGCCGCGGGCCTCAGCGAAACCGCAAGGGGAGAAAGCCTTACTATGAGCGAGCTGGCCCTAATTTCAAACTACATTTGTGAAAGGAAATAAGCCGTGAAGGATATAAGACATGTTCAACTTTATTATCGCGATAAGGATAAGGTAACCTTCGATAAATACCAAACAAACGGGGAAGAACCGCACCACCACGATAAATACCAAATTGAGTTTATATCTGGCGGCAGCGGCACTTTAAAAATAAATAATAAGGAATATCCTGTGGCCCGCGGACTTATGTATGCCGTAAGGCTTCGCGACTATCATTCCTTCGAGGCAACTGAACCCATAACCGTTCACAGAATTATTTTGCCTATGAAGTGTATGCCCGAAAAAATGTCATACGGAATGCTCAAAAGCAAGGTGGATATAATTACCCGCCTTGATGCCGAGCCGGCACAGCATATAGAAAACCTTTTTTTAATGCTTGAAAGCCGCCGCGAAGCCCTGCTAAATAACGAAATCTATATTCAGGAGTGGCTTATAAATATAATTGTAACCGAATTTTTTGAAAGGGCGCAATATCGCCCCGAGGATGTCTTTGTGTCGGATGCCGAAAGGCTCGAAAAGGTTATGCTTTATATTGAAGATAACTTCAGAAGAAAGCTAACTATTGCCGAGGTTGCAGAAGAGTTTAAAATGAATCCCAGCTACCTAAACCGAATTTTTAAGGAGCAAAAGGGAACAACCCTCTATGCAACCATTAAAGCGGCAAGACTGAATTACGCTAAACAGCTGCTTCTTGATACTAATTTAAGCATTGCCGAGGTTTGCAAAACCTGCGGCTATTCAGATACGGCCAATCTGCTTCGCGATTTCAAAAAGCTTACAGGTGTTGCCCCACTTAGATACAGAAAACTTAAAGGTGTAGTAGATGAATCTGACCAAAACCAAGACTAGACTGATAGGCGATAAAAACTTTTATAAAAGAGTTCTTGTTATACTGCTTCCAATAATAATTCAAAATACCGTTTCCAATGTTGTAAGCCTTGTCGATAACGTAATGGTAGGTGCGGTAGGAACGCTGGAAATGTCGGCAGTGGCAATTGTTAACCAACTGCTTTTCATATTCTATCTATGTATATTCGGCGGCCTTGCAGGCGCGGGTATTTTTGCCGCTCAGTTTGCAGGAGCAAACGATAACGAGGGTGTAAGATACTGCTTTAGAATGAAGCTTTATATTGCCGCCTTAATGTCGGTAATTGCCTTTGCGGTATTTCTTTTGTTCCCCCAAAGCTTAATTTCAATGTACTTGGCAAAGGGAACCTCGGCGGCCGATGCCACAGCCACCCTTGCCTTTGGCGAAAGCTACCTTTTCGTTATGCTTATAGGGCTTGTGCCCTTTGCCTTAACACAGGCCTACGGCAGCACCCTGCGTGAGCTTGGTGAAACAAAAATCCCAATGATAGCAAGTGTTACGGCAATTTCGGTAAACCTTGTTTTCAACTACATTTTAATCTTTGGTAATAACGGGCTGCCCTTTTTGCCGTTTGGTCCGTTCGGCGTTGTCGGCGCGGCCGCCGCAACGGTGCTTTCCCGCTTTGTTGAAGCGGCAATAATAGTTATCTATGTTCACAAAAACGCGCAAAAATATGTCTTTATTAAGGGCGCATACAAAAGTCCCAAGGTGCCCCTTGAGCTGTTTAAAAACATTGCTAAAAAGGGTTCGCCCCTGCTTATAAACGAATTCTTTTGGTCTTTTGGAATGGCAATGCTGAACCAGTGCTATTCACTTCGCGGCTTAGAGGTTGTTGCCGCAACAAATATTTCCTCAACCGCCAGCAACCTGTTTAATGTGGTGTTTCTTTCAATGGGTAACGCCATTGCCATTATGGCAGGCCAACACCTTGGCGCAAACGAAACCGAAAAGGCCAAAAACGCCGTTTGGAGACTCCTGTTCCTATCGGTTATGGTTTGCATTGGTATGGGTGCACTTTTGGCGGCCGTGTCCCCCTATATACCCCTGCTCTACAACACAACAAGTACCGTTCGCCAAACCGCCCAAAGCCTGCTTATAGTGGTTGGCGTATTAATGCCGTTTTTTGCCTTTGCGCACGGCACCTATTTTGCCCTGCGTTCGGGCGGAAAAACCTTAATAACACTGGTTTTCGACTGTGGCTTTACCTGGGGGATTGCCTTCCCGCTGGCCTTTGTGTTGTCAAGATTTACGGCCCTGCCAATAGTGCCAATGTTTCTGGCAGTTCAGCTTTTAGATGTAATAAAATGTATAATCGGGTTTGTGCTTGTTAAAAAAGGCGTTTGGATAAACAATATTGTTGAAAAAACTGCCGATTAAGCGTTGATTTTTAAATATCTATTTGATATAATCTATATATTAAACTGTAAGGGAGGTCATATCCGTGGGTAAAATCATTTCGGTGGTAAACCAAAAGGGTGGCGTGGGCAAAACCACAACCGCCGTTAATCTTGCCGCAGGAATTGGCAAAAGGGGCAAAAAGGTCCTGCTTGTCGATGCCGACCCGCAGGGCAATACCACCTCTGCATACGGTATAGATAAAAGAAAGCTTAATATCTCGGTTTACGACCTTCTTATAGGCAAGGCAAAGGCAGAAGCGGCCATAATCCAAACCGCCTTTCAGGGTGTAGATATAATCACCTGCAATATGAATTTGGCAGGTGCAGAGGTAGAGCTTATCTCGCTTGATAACCGCGAGTCTCAGCTTAAAAGCGCCCTTTGCCTTATAAAGGAAAATTACGATTATATTTTTATTGATTGTCCGCCATCCCTTGGTCTTATTACAATAAATTCCCTTTGCGCATCAGATACCGTGCTGGTTCCCATTCAGTGCGAGTACTTTGCGCTCGAGGGGCTCTCTCAGCTAATAGGCACAGTCCGACAGGTTAAGCGCCTATTTAACCCCGGCATAGAAATCGAGGGCATTGTGCTCACTATGTTCGATGGCAGGCTAAACCTCACCCAGCAGGTTGTGGGAGAGGTTAAAAAGTTCTTTTCTAAAGAGCTTTTTGCAACCACCATTCCCCGTGCTGTGCGCCTTTCCGAAGCACCAAGTCACGGCAAACCCATTCAGTATTACGACCCAAGGAACAAGGGCGGCATCGCCTACGATAACTTGGCACTTGAATTCATTAAACGAAACGGAGGTTAAGCCTTATGGCAGATAAAAAAGGTCTCGGCCGCGGGCTGGACTCCCTGTTTGACATCAACACCGAAGATACCGGTGTTACCGAGGTAATGCTTTCGGAAATTGAGCCCAATCGCGACCAACCCCGAAAGGATTTTGATGAGCAGGCCCTAAACGAGCTTGCCGCATCCATTAAAAAGCACGGTCTTATTCAGCCCATTCTTGTTCGCGCAAAGCAAAGCGGCGGCTATGAAATCGTGGCAGGTGAGCGCCGTTGGAGAGCAAGCCGCATAGCAGGGCTTCGCACAGTTCCCGTTGTTGTAAGGGAAATGAGCGAGCGTCAGGTTATGGAGATAGCCTTAATAGAAAACCTTCAGCGCGAAGACTTAAATGCAGTTGAAGAAGCACTCGGTTACCGTTCCCTTATGGTATCCTACAACCTTACGCAAGAGCAAATTGCCGAAACAATGGGTAAATCCCGCTCGGCAGTTGCCAACGCACTTAGACTTTTAGAACTTGCCCCCAACGAAACCGAGCAACTTAAGGCAGGCAAAATAACGGCCGGCCACGCAAGGTGCCTATTATCGGTGGAAAAGGGCTCGGCTATCCGCCGCGAAATGCTAAAGGCGGCGCTTAGCGGCGCCTCGGTTAGGGAACTTGAGGCAATGGCAAAAGAGGCTAAACCAAAAGAGCCCAAATCAGCGCCTAAGAAACCAAGCTTTTATACAGAGGTTGAAATTGCCCTTAAAAACGAGCTTGGCAGGGTTGTAAAAATTGCCCCCAAGGGCAAGGGCAAGGGAACCATAACCCTTGAGTTCTACAGTGAAGAAGAGCTTAAAGATTTTGCAAAGAGATTAACCGATTAATTTCGGTAAAGGAGATATAAAAATGTTAGATATTAAAACCGTTCGACAAGACCCCGAAAGGGTAAAGCAGGCAGTTAAAAACCGCTGCGGCAACCTTGATAACGAAATTAACGAGCTTTTGGAAATTGATGTTCAGCGCCGCGATATTATTTCCCGCGTTGAGGAACTTAAGGCTAAGCAAAACGCCGTTTCCAAAATGATTCCTCAGTATAAAAAAGAGGGCAAGGATGTATCCGAAATCTTTGCTGAAATGAAGGAAATTTCCGAAACCATCAAGGCCGATGATGCCCTTTTATCTGAACTTGAAGCAAAGCAGAGAAGCCTTCTTCTTATGATTCCCAACATTCCTTCCGATACCGTTCCCATCGGCTCTGATGATTCAGCTAACCCCGAAATCAGAAGAAACGGAACCCCCAAGAATTTTGATTTTGAACCCAAGGCTCACTGGGATATCGGCGCCGACCTTGGCATTTTAGACCCCGAAACCGCAGCTAAGGTTACAGGCACACGCTTCCATTTCTATAAAGGGCTTGGCGCAAGGCTGGAACGCGCAATAATTTCCTACTTCCTTGATACCCATACCGAACACGGCTACACCGAAATTCTTCCTCCCTTTATGGCTAACCGCGCTTCAATGACAGCAACAGGTCAGCTTCCTAAATTCGAGGAAGATGCATTTAAGCTTTCAAATAACGAATATTTTCTCATCCCCACGGCAGAGGTACCCGTTACCAATATGCACCGCGATGAAATTTTAGATGGCGCACAGCTTCCCATCAAATATTGCGCATATTCGGCCTGTTTCCGTGCCGAGGCTGGTAGTGCGGGAAGAGATACAAGAGGTCTTATCCGCCAGCATCAGTTCAACAAGGTAGAGCTTGTTAAGTTTGCCGACCCCGAAACCTCTTACGATGAGCTTGAAAAGCTCACAGCCGATGCAGAACGCGTATTGCAGGGCTTAGGCCTCCCCTATAGAGTAGTTTGTCTCTGCTCGGGTGACCTTGGTTTCTCCAGCGCCAAAACCTACGATGTAGAGGTTTGGATGCCCTCTTATAACCGTTATGTAGAAATTTCTTCTTGCTCTAACTTTGAAGATTATCAGGCACGCCG
>JAGBGJ010000003.1 GCA_017936045.1 Clostridia bacterium | reverse complement strand
GGTTCCATTCTGCGTGCAAATCGGATACAATCTTCAACACATATATGACCGAAATGGTCGATTGCAAGTGGCACTTCGTAGCCGATAACTTCTCTTACCTCTTTTACATAGTTTTCAAGGAAATCGAGCCCCTTTTCGGTAAGATGAATACCTGTATGTGGATGTGCAGTTGTAACAATAGAATAGCTCTTTTGGTGCTTTACCATATCCGCAGTAACCGAGCCGCCTTGAACGTTAAGAATATGACTGGCATATTTCTTCATATCCTCAATAAAGCCCAAAGGTGCGTTGAGTGTACCCGGTTCATCGAGTAAAAGGCCTATACCTAAATCCATTTTGAGAAAAGTAAAGCCCATATCCATTCTTTTCTTTAAGGCTAGTCCCATATCGTGACCTGTGTGTTTGCCATCAACATCGGTATCACAATATACACGCACCTCATCGCGGAATTTACCGCCCAAAAGCTGGTATAGAGGCACACCATAGGCTTTACCTGCCAAATCCCAAAGTGCAATTTCAATACCGCTTACACCACCGCCCTGACGAGAAGGACCGCCGAACTGCTTAATTTTGCGGAAGATTTTATCTACATTGCAAGGGTTTTCACCGAGTATGCGGCTTTTGAGCATAAGCGCATAGGTTTTGCTTGATGCATCGCGCACTTCACCAAAGCCCGAAATGCCTTGGTTAGTATCAATACGGAGAATGGTGCAACGCTTGGGTGCTCCATCAATGTCAACAAAACGCATATCTGTGATTTTTAAATCTGTTGGGTTAGAACAAAAATTCATTTTTTATCACCTCAAAAAATTACTATGATTCAATTATATATAAATTTCGATATCAAACAAGTTGTTTTTCGCTATAAAACACTTGATTTTCGATACTATAACTGTTAAAATTTATTTGAGGTGATACAATGCTTCCCGAGAATCTTGCAATATCAGTTACCGATGTTTTAAACTATCATCAAAAACGCGAAAAGGTTTATGTATCGGCACGCACCTATTCTGCCATAACACTAAGACTTAAAACTCCGGGCGAATATAAATGCAAAAATAAAACCATCTCCTTTGAGCCCGGAAGTATTTGCATCATTCCCGCAGGCGTTGCTTATGAGCGAAACAATTTCGAAGAACATATCCTTGTTATTCATTTTCATATGTTCAATTACATAATGGAAGAAATTCAGATATATAAAGTGCCCGATGCCGAAAAATACAAAGCATTATTTACAAAAGCATTAACCATTAAATATGAAAACGATATTGGCTCTACCTACCGTATCGCATCGGTTGTATATGAAATATTATCCGAGCTTGCCCGAGATGTTGGCTTTACCCCCAATTTAAAGGATAACAGAATTTTAGAATCCGCCGAATATATGCGCCAAAACTTTTGGAACTGCGAACTTTCAATTGAGTCTTTAGCGAAGCAGGCCTGCGTTTCGCCTGCTTACTATCGGCGGGAATTCAACCGAGTCTTTGGCACATCTCCCAAAGACTATCTTGACACGCTTCGCATACAGTACGCAAAATCACTTTTAGAAACCGGTTACTTTTCCCAAAAAGAAATCAGCTGGCGCTGCGGTTATACAGATGTAGGCTATTTCAGAACAGTATTTAAAAGAAAAATAGGGAAATGCATCAGCGAATATCTTTCAGATACGACAAGACACTCCTCTTAACAAATAAAAGCGAGGTGAACTCACCTCGCTTTTGTTATGTATAAAAACCGCCTAAAGCCATAAAATTAGGGGCTTGTGTTCCTTAAAATATTACTGCGGCTTTCTGTTGCCATCCTTGTCAAAGGTCTTTTTGAGCGCTATCTCCGTTGGGAAAATGGAAACAATCAGAATAGCGAGTGCCACAATACAAATAATACTTCCTACCATACTAACAGTATCCTCATTGCCGCCAATTACAAATAACATAGGAATAACGGTAATAGGAATAAGCAGTATTCCAAGATAAAACCATAGTTTTCCAATATGCTTATGAGCAAAATCCCAAGTATCTTTATTCTTCATTGACATATTGGTACGGTATCCAAATATGTAGTTTATTTCTTTGGGTGATGTTTTCATAAAATATCTGCCCATTATTATCATAATAGCGGGAAACAGCAAATCCATCACAAGCATAAAAATCCAAAAACCCATACAAAAGTCTCCCTCTTGCAAAAACCTTATTTCAATTTTTTCAATTTCAGGGTGTTTGCAATAACGATAAGTTGCATTCCTTTTTCAAGCGGAAGCGCAGGGTCAACTGTTGTACTGATTTCATCGGCATTTCGTATTGCAACTACGTTAATGGAATACTTTTTGCGAAGACTCAGCTCTATCAGTGTTTTACCAACCCATTCATCTTTAACATCAATTTCTACCATAGACACTTCATTGGAAAGCTCTATCATTTCCGAAAAGCCTGATGTAAGCAGATTCTTTGCAAGCCTTGTTCCCGACTCTTTTTCGGGGAAAAGAACCCTGTCGGCGCCCACACGGCTTAAAATCTTTTGGTGCATTTCGTTGCCGCATTTAACAATAACTGTGGGCACGCCCGCATCCTTGCAAATCGTTACCGCCATAACGCTTGCTTCAAGATTACTTGCCATTGCAACAATAACAACATCGATATTGGAAATACCGAGTCTCTTCATCGCCTCCGGCTCGGTAATATCGGCACATTTGCAAACGGGTATGGTTTCAATTGCGTTATTAACAGTGTTTTGGTCAATATCAACAGCCAGAACTTCTGCGCCACTGTTTACGAGTTCTTCTGCAACAGCTCTTCCGTACCTGCCGAGGCCTAATACGGCATAGTTTTTATTTATGCTCATAAAAATTATCCCTTCTTATCCCACGCTGATTTCTTCAACGGGGTTCCTTACGATATCCTGATTATCCTTACTTCGCTTAAATGCAACAGCGAGCGATATGGGGCCTACCCTACCAAGAAACATCGTTATGATAATAATAAGCTTGCCGATGTTTCCGAGAGATGCCGTAAGATTTCTTGTAAGCCCTACGGTTGCGGTAGCACTGACCGTTTCGAAAATAATATCCAATGCGTTTGCATCCGTTACTGCCGAAAGCAATACCGTTGAAGAAAACATAATAATAAAGGACATACTTGTAACGGCCACCGCTTTGCTGACAGCCTGTTTTGTAAGCCTTCTGCCAAACACCTCGGCATCTCCCTTGTTGCATATAGAGGCAATTGCTGCCACAACAATAACAGCAAATGTAACCGTTTTTATACCTCCCGCCGTGCCAACGGGTGAGCCGCCGATAAACATCAAAAGCAAACATACGATAGCACTTGCATTTGTAAGGTTTTCCTGCGGCACTGTCGCAAAGCCGGCGGTTCTCGTTGTAATCGACTGAAATATGGACACTTCTATTTTTTGCAGCAAGGTATAATCGCCCATTGTTTGCGGATTGTTATATTCGAACGCAAAAATGAAGGCTGCGCCTATAAAAATCAGAAATAAGGTTGCCGTAATAGCGATTTTACTGTGTAGGGTAAGATTTCTGAAAAATCTTACTTTCTTCTTAATTCGTGTGCTTTTCAGTACCCTGAGCACATCCCACCAAACAATATAGCCGATACCGCCCAAAACAATCAAAACGCAGGTAACAATATTGATAACGGGATTAAGCGCATAATTGCAAAGGCTGTTTTCGGCAATGATATCAATGCCCGCATTGCAAAAGGCAGAAACGGAAGTAAAGACCGATATCCATATTCCCTTTGCACCGAACTCAGGAATAAAAACTGTCATATAAAGAAGAGCGCCGATTCCTTCTATTATAAGCGTTCCTGCTACGACCTTCTTTACAAACCGAACAAGACCTGAAAGTGAATTCAAATTAAACGCATCTTGCAAGAGCACTCTGTCGCCGATACCTATTTTCTTATGAAGAAGTATCATCAATCCCGACATAATGGTAATAACGCCAAGACCGCCTACCTGAATCAATATCAAAATAACAACCTGCCCGAAAGCACTCCAAGAGGAAACGGTCGGTGTTACCACTAAGCCCGTAACACAGGTTGAGGTTGTTGCGGTAAAAAGCGCATCTAAAAAAGGCTTTGCCTTCCCATCGGCTGAACTTATTGGAAGGGAAAGCAATAATGCGCCTATCAATATCGCTATCAAAAAGCTCATCAATATGATATGTGTTGTAGATACCAAAGGCCGTTGTTTTTTCATAGATTCATCATACGCCCTAAACTTATTGTTGTAAAACAAAAGGAACCAGCGTCCTCTGCCGACAGCTGGTTCCTTTTACATCTTTTGTTTCAATTATTATAACACACTCTGTTTTTTTAGTCAAGTTTTTGCAAAACACATCCAGCAGCACAACACATATGCCATACCTCAATTTTTTGCGTAGATATATATTTTGATTCAAAATTTAGGCCTTTACAACATGTTGCGCTACTATTGAGTTGAGTTTTTTTACGAAGAGCTCGCTTTCCAAAGACTTTTCGTTTAAAATATTCTTTAACTGTTCTTCTTTTTCGCCCTGACTTAAATAATTTTTGATTGCAGGGGTCATTTTATAAAAATATATTTCCCCGATATTGTCGTTTATGTTTATCAATTTTTTTCCGCTGTTCTTAACGGTATCGCAAAACTTGCCCGACATCATATATGGGTACATATCAATACTTTCGTTGATATCGATGGAATCTATTTGATGAACGCCCATAATATTTTCGCTGTCTTTCTTTGAAACATAGCAACCCAAAAACCTTATGCCTACTAATTGTTGTGGCGACAGTGAAACACAGCTGTACTCCCAGTTGGTTTTGGATTTTTGCTTTACACCTTCGGCTTTTGGGGATATATTATATGCTTCTGCCTTTATGGTTTTAAAGCTTTGATGTATATTTGCAATACCTATGCGTATATTTTCCTTGTTGTGGATGGTTAACCATTCACCCTTTATGTATATATCTTTATTGTTCTTTTTCCATTTGAATTCGAAGATTTTATAAACCAACCCATATATACAAACATTAATACCCACCGTACCAAGGAACTGTATTAAAACATTTGCAATAATCTGAATAGTTTCGTTTTCAATAAACTCCATATTAAGAAAATCAAACCCGTAATTTAAAAACACAAAGTAGATTGTTAACAAAAACATCATAAGGCCTGATGACCATAAAAAGATTTGTTTATAGATTTTGTCATCCTCGAACTCATCAATTCTTTTGTTTTGCATTTTATACTCCTTTACTGTGCTCACTTATAACGCTCATTAAAAAATTATATTCTTTAGGTGTTCCGCACACAAAGCTGGAGGCGGTGTTATACTGTATTTTTTCGCCTGTCCAATCTGAACATTCGCAACCACATTCTTTAAGAAATAATGTTGCGGCAGCATAGTCCCACGGCTTTATGCTTCTTTCAAAATATCCGTTAAGCTTGCCTGCTGCAACATAAGCGATTGCCAAGGCTGAAGAACAAATTCTTCTTATATCCAAGCAGGAGCTGAAAACCGCTTTTGCAATTTCAAAGCTTTCCTCGGTATATTGTTTTTTTGTAGAGCCAGCACCAAATTCTATAAGGCAATTTTCCAGTTCGCGGTCGGGCGCACAGCTCAGTTTCTTTGAGTTTAAATATGCTCCTTCACCCGACTTTGCTACAAACAAATCTTTGTTGTAGGGGTTATATATTACCCCAAAATCAATTTTTTCTCCATCAAAATATGCCAAGGATACAGAGCTCATATTATAATCGTAAACCAAGTTTGTGGTTCCGTCAATTGGGTCTAAAATCCAACGTTTAGAGGTAAGCTCATTGTCTTCCTCTTCGCTCATAAAGCCTATATCGGGGGTTAGAACCTGCAGTTTTTCTTTTATGTAACTGCTTATTTTTAAATCAACCGCAGTTACAAAATCTGCGCTACCCTTCATGGAAACAGATTCTCTTAATTCTTTATCGAAAACAAACAAAGAAGCTTCTTTAACCAGTTCTATTATCTTGTTATATTCCATAAGCACCATATAACCTTTCCGAAGTTTATTTTACGACATAAATAACTGTGGTTTTATTATATCACTAACTTGTTTTTAAAACAAGAATTAAAAAACACCTTTTTTATATCTTTCTTCCCCCTTGTTGCTACATTCATAAATCCGTTGTCTTCACGAATGGCCTCATCATTATTGCGCCGCTTGACAAGTTTTGTATTTTGCTGTAGAATTTTGTTAGATAATGGTATTTAAAATACTGTTATTGAATTTTAGAGGAGGTTGTTTTTTTATGAGGAAAAACATCGTTCGTTTCTTACTTACCTATTTCTTTGGTTGGATTGGCAGTGCGGTAATTAACCATTCTAACCTTCGCCCCGAAGGCTACAAATGCCGTACCGGCGCTTATTTCTGGCTTGGCTTTTTAACCTTGGGCATTTACCCAGTTGTTGCAAGCATCTGTAACATTTCCTTTACCGAGGGCGAAAAGAACATCGGCTACAAAATTAAATAAGTTTATAAAGCAAAACAGCGGAGTGGGCGAACCCACTCCGCTGTTTTTTATCTTGCGTTATATTCTTTATTTTCGGCTACGTTTTTGGCGTATTTCATAATGCGGGTATGCTCGGATGAGCTGATAAGACCCATTTTAACACCATTAACCTCTACCTGATAGCGTGTATTTGTTATCTTGAAGTATTTGACTGTGGTGCTGGTCTTGCCGCCGATATGGGTTAACACCAATACGGTTTCGGGGGTGAGTCCCTTTGTATCTACCTCTTCGTAGGACTGAGCCTTAACTCCGACAAGATACTGATAGTAGTTCTGGAAGTTGGATTTGGTAATCTCTTGGCCGCCAACAGTAATCTTGGTAAGGTTGTTGGAATCGGATTTCTCATCGTACTCGGTTACAATGCCGAATGTGATTTTTTCCATTCCCGATTCTACCGACAGGCTTTCGGCATTTGTGATATTTTCAATGAACAGGAGTGTGTTGAAGATATCGCTTCTGTCGTAGGTAGCGGGGGTAAGGGAGCCGGCCGGTACCGACATAATGGTTTTATTGTCCTCGTAGAATACGGCATAGTTGCCATCGCTCTGCAGGGTGGCCTTAAAGCTTCTTTTAATGTTATCTACATAAACGGTAAGCTCAAAGTCGGGGTCTATTAGGCCGAACTTTTTAAGGTCTTCATCGGTAACGGAGTAGGAATAACAGCCTGTTGCTTCCACCCCATAGGAGAAGAGGGCAACATAGTTACCGATGTTGTCATCATTTGCGGGGCGGGTTGTGGGGCTGGTTACCTTATAAGAGGTAAAGGTTGTAACGTTATCGGCATCTTGCGCCTCGATAACATAGGTATCGCCCAAATTTTTGCCGCTTACAATAACCTTATCGCAAAGCACAAGCTGTCCTTCGGTAAAGTTATCATCGCTGTATTCCTTATCCTTAGCAATAGCAGGGATAGATTCGGGATTCACAAAATCGGTTAAGTTCTTCTGATAGTGATAGAACTCGCTTTCACCTGCAATGTAGTAAACTGCATTGTCTTGGCTGGTGGTGGCATAGTGACCTGTTTTGGCAGGGTTTTCGCCGCCTATATAAAGGGAAAGGAAGATATCACTGCTTCCCTCTTTATAGAAATCAACCTGATAGGTGGGGTTTTCAAAGCCGTAATCGTTGCCATCGTTTTTGTTATCGCTAACCTTTTTGGTGTAGTGCTGTTCCATATAGCTGTTTACGGTGTTATCAATGTTGGTGTAGTCGGTAAGTTCAGGGTCTACCTCTTTAAGCGCCCATTCCTTAACAATTTCGGTAACCTTATTTCCGTCATCATCTTCGGTTTCTTTTTCGCGGTCAATCGTTTTATATTCAATAATCGTGCTGCCTCTTGTAAGGGTAACCCTGTCAACACCCTCGAACAGCTTGCTGTCCATCATTGGGGGGTTGATTTCACTGGAACTGTTATCCTTATCATCAAGCAGCGGAGGCACCGTTAAGGCTACCGTGATGGCGATGGCCGAAACCACCACCAACGCCACTGCAGCCATAATCATTTTCTTAAGCTTTACGCCCTTTTTTACGATATCGCGGTGTGCTTCGGGGGCAGAGAATATGGTGGATTCCTCATCGCTGACCTCGTACACACGGGATTCGAATTCGGGCATATTGTTATCCTTTTCCATATCGCTCATCGGCGAGCCCTCCTTACAAAGACAACCACGCCAACTGTAATAAGGGCAAGGGGCATAAGCCACTGGAAGATAACTGTCATAACCCTAACTATATCGCCTGTTACAATTTCAATAAAGGAGGTTTCATCCATCTTCTTCATAGAGAAGGAGATGCCGTCTACCGAGGCGCCGCTCATTATCTTTGCCGAGGTTAAAAGAAGGTCGGCATTGGCGGTATAGCCAGAGCCCATCCAGTCGGCATTGGCAAACTGGGTGCTTGAGAATGCGCAAACATAGCTTGTGTGAAGCACATTTTCATAATAGTCGCTTTCGCTTGCCATAAGCACACCGATGTGCTTATTCTTATCCTGAGAGCCATCGGGCTTCCATTCGGAATCCTCGGTAATAGGTTTAATTACAACCGAATCGGAGGGAGTTTCGGCAATGGGGGTTGTAATGCGGATGCCCTCTTCGGCAAATACCTGCTGAAGCACTGCGTTTCCGCCCGAAATTGCATAGCCGCCCTTCATAATGTCGGCATATTTTTTGGTTATTTCATCTTCGTTTTCAATGGTTGCGGGAACAAAGATATTGGTGGTTGGGTCGCGGCTGATTTGGGCGCTTTCAAGGGTTTCGTAAAGCACACCGGGTTCAACGGCAATTCCCCACTCGGCAAGATATGCTGCGAGGTTTGGAG
This sequence comes from Clostridia bacterium, assembly GCA_017936045.1. GTDB lineage: Bacteria > Bacillota > Clostridia > Oscillospirales > Acutalibacteraceae > SFWF01. Next base: position 5,394 of record JAGBGJ010000003.1, on the reverse strand, counting down.
TTTCGGGGCCTGTTGGGTCGGCAAAGAACATAAGGCCCTTGCCTCTTTTTTCGCCGTTTTTAAGCCACTCATCAATAACATCAAGCTCTTCGGACGCAAAATCCTCAACCGGGGCTGCGATAATAACAAGGTCGATATCTGCGCCGAGCTCTTTAAGTGCAAAATCGTTAAAGGTGGAAACATCAAAGTTGTTTTGCTTCATATAATCGATATAATCGGAAATTATACCTGTCTTGCAGTGGTTTTCCAAAACAAGAACCTTTTGAGTTTCGTTAGAGATTGCCTTGAAAATGGCGCTGGTTAAGGCCGATTCAAGCTTGTTACCCGAAACGGTGTAGGACTGATATGAGCCGCCGAACATACTGGCATAGGAATTATCATCTTCGGTTAGATAATAGATATCATCGAAGCTTAAAATTTCGCTTCTGGTATATTTTTCTCCGCCGATTTCCTTTTGACATTCAACAATAATGTCGCCGAGGGTTACATTCTTATACTTGTTTGTAATTTCAGAGAAGGAGGGGTCGTACGGGTCTACAAAGTTAAGGCTGATTTTATCGGAATAAACATCGTACAAATCAAGAAGGGTTAGCGACTGCTCGTAGTAAGCGTAAACGCCATCGTTAGTGCCTGTGGCATCGGTTGCGCTGTACATATTCTGAGCAATATACTCGGTGCCGCTTGCAAAGTCCTCACGGGTAACGCAAACGGTAATATCCACCTGCTCTTCAAGCTCTTTAATGTATTTGATATTCTCTTCGGAAAGGGTGTTATCGCCTGCAAGGGAGATATCAATATCAAGGTTTACTCTTTCGGCCAAAACGGCAAAAAGAATGTTAACGGCAACGCAGGCGGCAATTACTACTGCGGTAATTGCAACGGCATATCCGCCCTGCTTTAAGGCCGCCTTGTTTCTGAGCTTTGGGGTTTCTGATTTTTTGAATACTTTTGCAAATAATTTTTTCATTGCTTTATACCCCCTTAAGCCCATCTTCTACGCTCTACGGCACGGATAGATACGAAAACGAATACCACGATAACCGAGAGCAGGAATATAACATCTACAACATGGAAAACAGAGGTTGCAAATGTGTTGAACAGATTAACAAATGCAATTTTTTCGGCTGCCTTGCTTACCCATTCCACACCTGTAAGGGATGCGAGTGAGGGAAGCACCATTAAAAGCATAAATGTGATGAGGGTTAAAATGCAGGAAATAATGGGGCTTTCGGTAAGGGCCGAAATGAACATACCAATGGCAATTAATGCTCCGCCGATTAGCATTGCGCCAAGCCAGGAGTTTAAGAAAATAAGCCAGTTGGGCGCGGAAACCAATGTAACGATAAATTCAAAAAGAATTACGGGTGAAAATGCAAGCGCATAAACCGCAAAGGCAGCCAAAAACTTGCCAAGCACAATGCCTGCAACCGTTACGGGCGCGGTAAGCAGCGCCTGGTCCACCTTTTGGCGGCGATCTTCAGATAAAAGCCGCATTGTAAGAACGGGGGTTACCAGCACAACAACAAAGGATAATGCGGGGAAAATAATTTCGTTGTTGGGGCTTCCGTAACTGAAGAGGTTTACAAAGTAATAGTCTTCAAAGAAAAGGAAAATTGCAAGGAAAACATATCCTAAGGGAGAGGTAAAATATGCTTTGAATTCTCTTTTAAAAATTGCGCTCATTTAATTTTCCTCCTCTTCCTTGTTTTCTATAACGGTGGCTTCGCCATCTTCTTCAATTTCAATTTTAACCTTGGGCGCTTCCTCGGTTTTTTCATCGCTTTCGGGCTTTGCCTTGGATAAAAGCTGTGTGCCCTTATCGGCCGCATCGGTTAAGCGGAGGAAGATTTGCTCTAAGGTCATTTCGTTAGAACGGAAGGAAAGAATTGTCTTCTTGCGTTCGCTTAGGCGTTCGCTTACAGCGGCGCGGATATCACAGTTTTCCTTAGGTTCAATAATGTAGTCAACCGTTCCCTCTTCCTTGCTGCCTGCAAAGCGCAGTTCCTTAACGCCGGGAACAGAGTTTAAGATTTTGTAAATCTCGGCCTCGCTGCCTGTTACACGAACCGAAAGGCTGTGGTCGTCCGACAGGTTTTTAGAAAGGTTTTCGGCTGTATCATCGGCAATGATTTTGCCCTTGTTGATAATTATAATTCTTTCGCAAACCTCCTGAATTTCGGAAAGGATGTGAGAGGAAAGAATAATGGTGTGGTTTTTGCCAAGGCGGGCAATAAGATTTCTGATTTCAATAATCTGCTTGGGGTCAAGGCCAACGGTGGGCTCATCGAGAATAAGCAGGTCGGGGTTGCCAATAAGCGCCTGCGCAATACCTACACGCTGGCGATAACCCTTGGATAGGTTTTTGATAAGGCGGTTATACACGTTATCAATTTTAACAAGGCGCACAATCTCTTCGATATGGGGCTTCTTGGGGAAGTTGACCTTTTTAAGGTCGTACATAAAGTAGAGATACTCTTTAACTGTCATATCGGTGTAGAGAGGGGGAATTTCGGGCAGGTAGCCAATGCGCTTTTTTGCCTCTTCGGGGTTTTCCATAATATCGAATTCATCGATAGAAACCGAGCCCGCAGTAAGGGACAAATAGCCTGTCATAATATTCATAATGGTACTCTTACCTGCGCCGTTGGGGCCAAGGAAGCCTACCACTTCACCCTTTTTAATGCTAAAGCTGACATTATCAACCGCAAGGTGATTTCCGTATCTTTTGGAAAGGGAGGATACTTCTATCATACTGTTACTCCTTTTATAAAATTAGATATTGTTATTTTACTGAAAATTTTTTAGCAATTTGTGAACAGATATTTAACAATATAAATATACCGAAATATTTTATCATAGAAATACAAAAAAAGCAAGTGGCAAGCACTTGCTTTTTTTGTAGATAGTGAGCAGTGGACAGTGGGCAGTGGACAGTATTATAACAGCATTTCTTCGGTAAGTGTGAGTGTTACGATTTTGCCCGAAAGATTTTCGCTTGATTTTAAGGTAACCCTTGTATAGTTTTCGGTATACCCTTCGTTTATACCGCCCTTATAGGTTTCAAAAAGCACGGCGGCGGTTTTGCCGATTTGGGTTTTAACAAAGGCTTCCTCACATTCCTTTGCCGCTGCGCCCATTAGCTTTGCGCGAGCTTCCTTTTCGGCGGGGGAAACCTGCTCCTTTAAAGCGGCGGCAACGGTACCCGCCCGCCTTGAATAGGCAAAAACATGGCCCCTTGCAAAGCCGATTTCCTTATAAAAAGCAAGGCTTTCGGCAAACTCCTTTTCGCTTTCCTCTGCAAAGCCAACCATAATATCTGTGGTAATGGAAGCATTTTGGAGTTTTGCCCTTATTCTGCCCACCAAATCGCGGTAAAATGCCGTATCGTAATGCCTGTTCATACGCTTTAAGGTGGCATCGCATCCCGACTGCAGCGCAAGGTGGAATTGGGGGCAAAACTCGGGTATTTCTGCCAGCTTTTCCAGAGTTTCATCACTTATATGGTCGGGTTCCAGCGAGCCTAATCTTATTCTTTTTATGCCGGTCGGTTTTGCAGCCGCCCTTACGGCATCGCAAATATCAAGCCCAGTATCCTTTCCGTAGGAGGTTAAATTTATGCCCACCAAAACGATTTCCACAAAGCCGTTTCGGGCTAAATTTTCGGCCTCTTTTTCAATATCCGAAAGTGCCCTTGAGCGTATATCTCCCCTTGCCTTGGGGATGGTACAATATGTGCAATAACGGTCGCACCCATCCTCAATTTTCATAAAAGCGCGGGTGCGTTCACTGAAATTGCAAAGGGCGGGAGTTGTGTATTTTTCTCCCCTTTTATGGGGTGTTACATCAACAATTCTGCGCCCCGTTTCGGCGAATTTTTCAATGAATTCGGGCAGCCTTTCGGGGGTGGAATTTCCGCTTACAATATCGGCCTCAAGTAGGGCTTCGGCATCGGTTGGGAAGGCCTGCGGCATACAGCCCAAAAGCACGATAATTCCCTTTGGCAAAAGGCGCCTGAAGCGGCGCACTGCCTGGCGGGTTTTACGGTCGGATTCGGCCGTTACGGTGCAGGAATTTATAATAACCCCATCGGCATTTTGGGGGGTGTTTACAATATTGTGCCCTGCCGATATCAGCATTTCGGCAAGCATCTGACTTTCGTACTGGTTGACCTTACAACCAAGGGTATAAAAATAAAAGTTCATAAAAGGCTCCAAAAAGTTTTACCGATTTATTTGTTCGGTTTTTTAAGGTCTGTGGGTAATCCAAGTACATAATCAGCCGAAACACCATAAAATTTGCAAAGTGCAATAAGAATATGTACGGGTATTTCACTTTCACCGCTTTCCCATCTGCGGTATTGTGTAGTATGAGTGTTAAGAATTTGTGCAAGCTGTGCCTGAGAAAGGTCTTTATCTTCCCTTAAGTCTCTTATTCGCGTGTATTCATATTTCATAGTTATCACTCCTGCTTTGATTTTAACATATAACACAATTTTGTGCTGACAATAACACGATTTTGTGTTATTGTTGGTTTAACAGCTTATTGGAGGTTAACCGATATGTCAATTATTAGCGATTTATACTTTGGAAATATAGTGCCTTGTGACCTGTTTGCAAAAACGGATAGTGAGTATCAGCAGCTTTCAAATGAAACTACTAAGTTAGAGGATTCTTTTTTAGAAACACTTAACGACAACGAAAAGTCATTATACGAACAAATCTGGGAATTTAGAGGGCAGCAAGAAGGTATTATTGCAGAAGACTTGTTTTCCGAGGGCTTCCGCCTGGGGGCTAGATTAATGCTGGAAATACTAACAAAACCCGACCGCCAATTTATATAAATTTGTCGCAAAGCGACCCCTACTTTGTTCTTTATTATTCATTCTTTTTTATTTACCCATTGTCATTTAAACGGCGTGTCGAGGATGCAGCACCCTATAAAAATGTATAATATGCCCTACAAAAATGTTCAAAAATCACTTATTTTTAGAACTCTTATCATAAAATTTCTTCTTTATTTTTTAAGGAATGTGTGATATAATCAGTTGATACCTAATTTCAGGTAAATAACCAAGTCAAAAAGCGGACCCAAAAAGTCCGTAAATATCAGGAGGTAAAATATGAGTAAAAAGTTTGTCTATCTTTTTAAAGAAGGCGACGCTTCCATGCGTGAACTCCTCGGCGGTAAGGGTGCTAACCTTGCTGAAATGACCAAAATCGGTCTTCCCGTTCCCCAGGGCTTCACTGTAACTACCGAGGCTTGTACTCAGTATTACGAAGATGGAAGAAAGATTAACGATGATATCCAGGCTGAAATTATGGAATACATTGTTAAGATGGAAGAAATCACCGGCAAGAAGTTCGGCGATAAGGAAAATCCCCTTCTCGTTTCTGT
>JAGBGJ010000033.1 GCA_017936045.1 Clostridia bacterium | reverse complement strand
GTAACAGATCCGAAAAAAGCGGCGGCATTATAACCATAATCGCCGGTGTATTGTTGGGAATAATTCTTGTTTTTGCCATAATTGCTGTCGATCTTATTTCAAAGATGGGTCTTTTCAGTATCGTAGAGGAAAAGGTTTCACTGCCTGAGCAGTTTGTTGATTATATTGAGCCGGGTGAGGAAGAGGTCATTGAAATGCTCGAGGAGCTCAGAGGAAATGATGATCTTTCCTCCGTACTCAAGTCCTGGGCTACAAATACCTCTGAGGCAAGTCTTATGAAGGATAAAAATGTTATAAACATTCTTCTTATAGGTCTTGATGCCTCCGAAAAGAACTCAGATACTATAATTATTGCTTCAATAAACAAATCAACAAAGAAGATATATCTTACATCGGTATACCGCGATTCCTATACTTATATAAATGCGGCGGATATAAATCCCAATGACCCCGATAAGTATGCAAAGATCAACGCCAGCTATGCCAACGGCGGTGCGCCGAAGCTTATAGAAACACTTGAAAATAACTTCAAGATAAGAATCGACTATTATGTTTCGGTAAACTTTGAGTCATTCAGCACTATTGTTGATATTCTCGGCGGTATCACTATTGCAGAGGTCAAGCAGTATGAAGCAAATGCCGTAGGCCTTGGCTGTCCTGCAGGCAAGAATGTTACTCTTAACGGTGAGCAGGCACTTGGATTTTTAATTTCATAAATGGTCTCGCGCTTATCATCTGCCTTGCCTGCTATTATAACCTCGGTGCACTCTTCCCCAACCTTTTTAAGAATTTTATCTATTCCCTTTTCGAAAAGATAGGTTGTATATGAGCCTTCGGGTTTATTGGTTTTGCGGCCAACCAGCATATTATAAAGGCCATCCACAGAAAAGGCATGGTTATCTGCGCTTTCGAACACGGTATTGTTAAAGCAAGAATCGGTACCAAGGTGGCAAGCAGGCCCATCCTTATTAACAAGGACAACCAGAGCATCGTTATCGCAGTCGGCTGTGATGCTGACTATATGCTGAAAATTACCCGAGGTTTCGCCCTTGCGCCAAAGCTTCTGTCTGGAACGGGAATAAAAGCAGGTTTTTTGCTCTTTTATAGAAATTTCCAGACTTTCTTTATTCATATAAGCCAGGGTTAAAACCTTTTTAGTGGTTGCATCTACAACAACAGCAGGAATTAAGCCCTTATCATCAAATTTAAGAGTATTTATATCTAACATAGTTATCTCCTTACGTTTATTCCTTCTTTATAGAGTTCTTCTTTAAGGTCTTTTATACTTACCTCTCCAAAATGGAAGATGGAAGCGGCAAGCCCTGCATCTACCTTGGGAAGCGTTTTAAAGAGTGCTTTAAAGTGGTCTATTCCACCAGCACCGCCCGATGCAATTACGGGAACGTTTACAACGCTGCATACTGCTTCCAGCATTTCAAGGTCAAAGCCGTTTTTGACCCCATCGGTATCAATAGAGTTTACAACTATTTCGCCTGCACCGTTTTGGGCGCCTTGTTTTATCCATTCTATGGCATCAATGCCTGTGTTTTCTCGGCCGCCTTTGGCAAAGAGAGTAAACCTGCCATCTACCCTTTTTATATCGGCCGACAGCACAACACATTGGTCGCCGTATTTTTTTGCGGCCTCGCCAATAAGGGCAGGATTTTTTATTGCACCCGAGTTAACGCTAACCTTATCGGCACCGCATTTAAGCACCCTATCGAAATCATCAATGGTATTAATACCACCACCAACCGTTAAGGGAATAAATATTTTTGATGCAACCTCAGTTAGGATTTCGGTAAAAAGTTTTCGGCCATCGCTTGATGCTGTTATATCGTAAAAAACCAGCTCATCAGCACCGTTTTCACTGTAAAACTGAGCCAGTTTTACGGGGGAAGAAACATCGGCAAGGCCTAAAAAGTTTACTCCCTTTACTACCCTGCCATCCTTAACATCGAGGCAAGGAATTATTCGTTTGGTTATCATTATTTTGCCGCCTTTATTGCATTTTTAAGGTCGATATTTCCGGTGTATATGGCTTTGCCGAGTATTGCACCGTAAATATCCATTTTCTTAAGGTTTTCGATATCGCTCATATCGGTTACTCCGCCCGAAGCGATTATATCTATATTGAATTTTTTAGACAGTTCTTTATAAAGCTCGAGGTTTGTGCCCTTCATTGCGCCATCACGACTGATGTCGGTACAAATAACGGTTTTAATGCCAAGCTTTTGTACTCGCTCGAAAAACTGCTCGCCTGTCTCGTTAGTGGTATCGGTCCAACCCTTAGTGGCAACAAAGCCATTCAAAAGGTCGCAACCAACGGCAATTTTTTCGCCGTATTTCTTTGCGACTCTTTCTAAAAATTCGGGGTCGGTTGCGGCGGCAGTACCTAAAATAACACGGTATGCGCCAGCATTTATATATTTTTCGATTACCTCTTCACTTCTAATACCACCGCCGATTTCGGCTTTAAGGTTTGAGGCCTCTATAATTCTTTTAACCGTTTCGAAGTTGGGGGTTTCGCCCGATTTTGCGCCCTCTAAATCAACTAAATGGATATATTCGGCGCCGCACTTCTTAAAATATACTGCAACCTTTTCGGGCTGGTCGCAATATACGGTCATTTGATTGTAGTCGCCCTTATAAAGGCGGACTGCTTTACCTTCAAAAAGGTCGATTGCAGGGAAAATATTCATAAATCTTATCCTTTACATTTCGCAAAAAGCTTTAAGTATTGACAGCCCTTTTTCACCGCTTTTTTCGGGGTGGAACTGTACACCGTAAACATTACCGTTTTCGGCTGAGGCTGTTAGAATGGCGCCATATTCGGTACTTGAAGAAACAAAATCATCGCAGTTTGTTGCATAAAAAGAATGTACAAAATACATATGGTCGCCTTCGTTTAAATATTTGAATATTGGGCTTTTGGGTTTATTCTTTGGGAAGATTAAGCCGTTCCAACCGATATGGGGCACCTTAAGCTCACTAGGCACAACGCCCTTCATAGAAACAACCGAGCCCGGTATTAGGCCAAGACCCTCGTACTCGCCGTATTCGTAGCTTTTCTGGAAAAGCATTTGCATACCAAGGCAAATGCCCAGCAGCTTTTTGCCCTTTGCGGTTTCTTCTACAATAACCTTATCAAGGCCGCTTGCCCTTAGTTTTTCGGCTGCATCGCGGAAAGCACCAACACCGGGAAGAATTAATTTTTCGGCTTTTCTTATAACCTCGGGGTCGCCCGTAACTACGGTATCGGCTCCGATACTTTTAAAGGAGGAGGAAAGACTGAAAAGGTTTCCTACCCCGTAATCAATTATTGCTATCACTTACAGAACTCCTTTTGTGGAGGGAATTTCATTTTTATATTCTTCGTTAATTTTTACAGCTTTAGAGAGTGTTCTACCAAGCGCTTTAAAGGTGCCCTCGATTATATGGTGGGTGTTTTTGCCCGCAAGCTCCTTTATATGAAGGGTTATTCTTGCATTATTTACAAAGGCGATTAAGAATTCTTCTACAAGCTCGGTATCAAAGTCGCCTACCCTTGTGGATGGTAGGGGTAAATCAAGCCCTAAATAGCTTCTGCCCGAAATATCGGTGGCGCAAAGTATAACATTTTCATTTTGCAGATTGTTATTCAAAATATCTGCAGCGCAAAGGATTAATGCTTCATCCATTGGGAGGATTATATCGGCATAGCGGGTTATTCCCTTCATATCGCCAAGCGCCTCTTTAAAAGCCATACCAAGGCAAATACCGATATCCTCTGCCGAGTGATGAAAATCCACATTTGTGTCTCCGTTACAAATAACGGTAAGGTCGAACCTGCCGTGCTTTGCAAACAGGGTTAACATATGGTCCATAAAACCGTTGCCCGAATTAATTTCGCTTTTCCCTGTGCCATCGAGGTTAAGGGAAAGTGTTATATCGGTTTCATTGGTTTTTCTTTTAATAGTGGCAGTTCTCATTTTAAACCTCACTTAAAATTTCATCGGTTTTAAGGAGCAATACATCCATTTGCTGCTTTGTGCCGATAGTAATTCTGACATAGTCTTTAATCTTTTCGTTCTTAAAGTGGCGAACCAAAACACCCCTTGATTTAAGGGCCATATAATACTCTTCCCCGCCGATTTTATCCGACTTTGCAAAAAGGAAATTGGCCTTAGAATCGGTTAAGGTAAAACCTCTTTTTTGGAGCTCGGCTTTTGTATACTCGCGAACCTCGGCAGTGTTTTTATTGCAGTTTTTATAATAGTCGGCATCCTCAAGAGATGCAATGCCTGCCGCCATTGTAAGGCGATTTATGTTATAGGGGTTGGTGGAGTATTTTATGGTATTAAGGTCGCGTATAAGGTCTTTGTGCGCGATGGCAAAGCCCAGGCGGCCGCCTGCCAAGCTGCGGGATTTGGAATATGTCATAACAACGATAAGGTTGTTATATTTTTTGGTGAGCGCAACACAAGACTCGGCGCCAAAATCTACATAAGCCTCATCAATAATGACAACATCGTTTGCATTAGCCTTTAAAATTTCTTCAACCTGAGCAACGCTAAGAGCAAGACCTGTTGGGGCATTGGGGTTGGCAATTACAACTGTGCTGCCTGCATTAAAATAATGGGCAGGGGTAATGCTGAAATCACTATTTAAGGGAATTTTTTTATAATTAATTCCGTAAAGCTCGGCATAAACCTCGTAAAAGCCGTAGCTTATTTCGGGGAAAAACGCACCCTTGTCCTTATCGCAAAAAGCCATAAAGGAAAAGTTTAAAATATCATCTGAACCGTTGGAAATGAAAACATTTTCCTCCCCTACACCGTAGGTTTCGGCAAGCTTTTGAATAAGAGCTTTGCCTGTTGGGTCGGGGTAAAGGTTGAGCTTTTTAACTTCTTCCCCATTTACTGCCGCAATTACCTTTGGCGAGGGCGCGAAGGGCGACTCGTTGGTATTAAGCTTTACATATTCCATATCGCGAGGTTGCTCTCCCGGTGTGTAGGGCACAAGGGAAGAAAACCTGCGGCTTAAAAACTTACTCACAAAAAAGACCTCTTATTTCTTAAATCTTACTGTTGCACTTCTTGCGTGGGCAGATAGTCCTTCCTTTTCGGCAAAGAAGGCCACCTTATCGGCAACCTCGCTGAGTGCTTCTGGGGTATAGTAGCTATAGGCAGATTTTTTAACAAAATCATCGACCGACAGCGGGCTTGAAAACTTTGCAGTTCCGCTTGTTGGCAGGGTGTGGTTGGTGCCAGAGAAATAATCTCCAAGCGCTTCAGGACACATTTTACCTAGGAAAATTGAGCCCGCATTTTCTATCATATCAAGATATTTAAAGGGCTCATCCACACAAACCTCTAAATGCTCGGGAGCGATTTCATTGCTGATTTCAATTGCCTGCTCTATGCTGTCAACAATAATAATTTTACCGTTGTTATCGATAGAGGTGCGGGCAATTTCTTCACGTGGGAGAAGTGCTACCTGGCGTTCAAGCTCGGCTCTAACCTTTTCGGCTAAAGCCTTACTATCGGTGACAAGAACTGCTGAAGCCAGCTTGTCGTGTTCGGCCTGAGATAAAAGGTCGGCCGCAACAAATTCGGGGTTGCAGGTGGCATCGGCTATTACAAGAATTTCACTTGGGCCTGCTATCATATCAATGGAAACAAGGCCATAAACCTGACGCTTTGCTTCGGCAACAAAGACATTGCCGGGGCCCACAATTTTATCTACCTTGGGGACAGTTTCGGTGCCGTAAGCCAGGGCTGCTATTGCCTGCGCACCGCCAACCTTGAAGATTCTATCTGCCCCTGCAATTTTTGCAGCGGCAAGAATAACAGGATTAACCTTTCCGTCTTTAGAAGGGGGTGTGGTTATGCAAAGCTCCTTAACCCCTGCAATTTTAGCAGGAATACAGTCCATAAGCACGGTTGAGGGATATGCGGCTGTGCCACCCGGCACATAAAGGCCTGCTCTTTTTACAGGAAGCACCTTTTGGCCGAGAATTATGCCGTTTTCCTTTTTAATTTCAAAGCCGTTTTGAACCTGATTTTTGTGATATTCGGTTATATTGGCGGCAGCTTCCTTGATTATTTCGATAAATTCAGGCTCTACAAGGCTCATTGCCTCTTCGATTTCTTCAGCTGTTACTTCAAGAGAGGTAAGCTTTACCTTATCGAATTTTTCGCAGTATTTATAGAGGGCGGCATCGCCACCGGTCTTAACATCGTTAATTATACCTGAAACTATTTCCTCTACCCCTGTGGCGGAGGTTTCGCGGGAAAGTATTTCATCAAAGGTTAGCTTGTTTATATCAAAAATTTTAATCATTATAAATTTCCTTTTCGAGTGTGCTTTTCATTAGCTCAATTTCTTTTGTTTTAAAACGGAAGCCTGTTTTGTTTGCAATAAAACGGGCGCTTATGTTTACGATGTCCTCGTAAACCTCGAGGTCGTTTTCCTTTAAGGTGCTGCCCGTTTCAACTATATCTACAATTACATCGGACATACCTAAAATTGGGGCAAGCTCAATTGAACCGTTGAGCTTTATAATATCTATTTCACGACTTTTAGAGGTGAAATATTTTTTTGCAATGTTGGGGAATTTTGTTGCAACCTTAACGGTTTTATCGAGTGGCAGCTTTTCACCTTTTTTACCTGCAACGGCCATTCGGCATTTGCCAAAGCCAAGGTCTAAAAGTTCATAGACATCGGGGTTTTGTTCAAGGAGTATATCCTTGCCGACAACACCAACATCGGCTACGCCCGTTTCAACATAAATTGCAACATCGCTTGGTTTTACCCAAAAGTAACGAACACGGTTTTTCTCATCTTCGAAAACAAGCTTTCGGCTGTTTTCTAAAACGGCGGGGCAACCGTATCCGATTTTTTCTAAAAGATTATACACCTTTTCGCCAAGGCGGCCCTTTGGGAGAGCAATATTTATAAATTTATTCACAGCCTACTCCTCCCCCAACACTATTTTTGTTTTATATTTTATGTTCTTGCAGGGTACGCTTGAAGCGAAAACTCTGTTTCCTTCGGCTTTAAGCTCATTAACCTTTTCAAAAACCTTTTCGGCTGATACTTTTTTATCGTACACAAGGAGAATATCGGTATCAAAACGGTTTACATCTTTATCGAGGTAAGACAGCATATCCATATAAACTGCAAAACCAACGGCGCCCGAATTTTTGCCGAGTTTTTTAAGCAAATTATCATATCTTCCGCCAGATAAAATACTGCCCGGTACATTTTCAATAAAGCCTCTGAAGGTAATGCCGTTATAATAGCTTATATCGCTTACAACTGAAAAGTCGATATTAATATTATCGGCATTGCCACTGATTTTAAGAGTGTTGCACACGGTTTTAAGCTCTTCAACCGCATTTTTAGTTGTTTCGTTTACAATGAGTTTTTCGGCCTGGGGGATAATTTCATTGATACTGCCGTAAAGAGAAGCCAGAGTTGTAATTTTACTGCAAAGCTCATTATCCACACTGTTTTCGCGGCAAACCCTTTGAATTTCGTGTGAGTTTTTAGTTCCGATATATCCGCTGATTTCCTCTTTTATATCGTAGGGAAGGCCTGTGCTTTCCAGCAGGCCGATAAGAAGACCCATATGCGAAATATCCAGCACATAAGAATCGCTGATTTCCTTAAGGCTGAGCTTTGCAATATTTAACACCTCGCAAAGAGAATAGGTGTCTACTTCACCTCTAAACTCTAAACCGAGCTGATTAATCTCTTTGAACTCGTGCATATTGCCCGAAACCCTATAAACATTTTCGGCATAAAAAAGCTTGCGGGGTTCGGTTTCGTTTTCGGCGGTGTTTTTAGCAATGGAAAGAGTAACATCTGGCTTTAAGGCTAAAAGCTTACCAGTAGGGTCGTTAAAAGCGATTATATTTTCGCTTTTTAAAAAGCTTTTGTTTTCTATATAAAGGTCGTACTCTTCAAACTTGCTCATCTTAAACTTTTTATAGCCAAAGGAACCGAAAAGCTGCATTAGCTTCATTGAAACCTTTTCTTCAAAGCTTAAAACGTTGCTGTAGGACATATTTGCCTTCCTCTCTTATGGTTTTGAGATATTATAGCACAGAAAATCACTTTAGTCAAGTAGTGTGCTAAAGAATTTTGCGGGATTTTATAAAAAATTTTAAGGTCTTTAAAACGCAACAATTCCCCACCCACAAAAAGCAGGCAGGGCTTGTTATTTTTTTGGGTTTTAAGCGAAAATGTCGTTACTGTTTTCGCTGTTAGAGTCGCTTATATAAACGATATCCTTTTTAGTGATAATGTCTTTATAAAAACCGAAACGCTTTCTAAAGGGATTGTAGATTTTCTCATCGTTATAATCGGTAAAAATTTGACTGCTTAAAAGCACAAGCCCCTTATACTTGCGGGTTTCTTTATTAACTATTTTTCCGAGCGAAGACAAGGTGCCGTCATCCTTATATCTTTCGGGAACAACAAGCCAAACATCGGCTGCCTTCTTGGCTGAAAGGCGGGCGAAAAGGTTTTTAAGCTGTTCCCCTTCTCCCTCGATAATAACGATGGGCTTTTTTACAAAGAGCTTAAGTATGGGCAGCATAATTCTAACAACTACCGCTTTTTTGCCGCCATCTTTATTGTGTTTTAAAATTTGCGCTAAGAAAGCAAGCTCGCTGCCAAGCTTACCGAAGAAGCCAACCTTTTTAAGGGTAAGACTTTCCCCTTGGCTTGTAAGTTTCCAACCTGAGTTTATATAGTACGCTTTTGAAAGGGCGTTGCTTAATGCTGTGGTTCTTTTAAAATAGATATGTTTAACCGCTGCTTGACTGCCTTTTACGTTCACGGCAAATGTAATATTGCTTTCGCTTAGCATATCAAGCGGTATACTTACTTTAAAGCCGAATTTCTTTTGAACCTTAATGCCTAAATATGTGTGGACATCTTCTATTTCAAAATATTCGGCACTAATCTCTTGTCCGTTTGCAAAAACTATAACCTTTGCGCTGTCATCAATAGCGCTATAGGTTTTTAAGTAACCCTCGATGTTAAGGCTGTCTTGGCTAATATTCAGTCCGCTTAAGCTAAGGCCGTTTTCGGATAGGTTGTGCATACTGTTTTGGTTATAGCCAAAAACTAAGTCTTGCTCGTTTAAATAAAGCTCGGGCTTTGCGCCTGTTTTGAACTGGGT
>JAGBGJ010000032.1 GCA_017936045.1 Clostridia bacterium | reverse complement strand
TATCAACCCCTGCGATTTCGGTAATGTAGGCCGCGTTTTGAGGGGTTAGGGTAAGCCCCTTCTTTTTTGCCGATGCACAAAGCCAACGGGCAAGCTCTTCGGCTGTTTTATGGTTAAGGCAAACCACCTCTCCCCCTGCTTTGCCAACAGCGGAAACAAGACTTTTTACCTTTTTTGATTTTTTAAGGTCGAGCTCTCCATTGCCGAAATAGAGCACAAAAACGCTGGTGTCACAGGGGTCGCTTACAATTTCTATTAAGCTATCTAACTCGCTTTGTGCCGATTTTTCAATATCGAATTCGCTAAGCACAACACATTTTTTATCGCTCATTACGGGGAAGCCATTAAGCTCATCGTAAACCTCTTGAAGAGAAACGCCGAAATTGTATTTTACAAGGTTCATATCATCATCTTCCGAAACGGTGGCCGCAATTACCCTATCGAGCGCCTGCTTTTTTAGATAACTATCATCGCCACAGATTAAATATACGGGTAAAAGTGCGCCCTGTGTCAAGGAATCCTTAAGTGTTTTTTCGTTAAGCACGGTATTTCTCCTCTCTTTTAGAAATTAAATATTTAGATAACATCCTTACTAATAATATAAACGCAGCTACTGCTAAAATGCAATAAACAATTTTATCCTTTGGAATAAACAGCACTCCAAAGTTGTTTTTACCTATTGCCTGCACCGTTAAAATAAAGGCCTTTATAAAAAGTCGGCAAAGCAAAAACACGGGGATAGAAATAAATTTCCCCAGCGGTAAAAAGAAAATTATTACCGCAAGCACACCCAAAATAAGGGCGGCGTTCATTGAAAAGGTAACCGCCAGGTTAGAAATTGGTGAAATTAGCGCCACATAGCCAAAACAATAAACGGTTATTGGCATTGTGCAAGCCGTACTGCAAAGGGCAATTACCAAAATATCGAAGGCCAGCTTTAGCGGTTTGCCAAAATGCGGCACACTCTTAAAGCTTACCGCATCTATTATAAGCTTTGATGGATAAAGCACGGCAAAGGTTGAAGCAAGGGACAACAGAAATGCCACATTGTAAAAGATATAGGGCATAGTGAAAACCGCTACTGCCGCACCGAAACCGAGCGAGCTTAACGGGTCTATAGATTTGTGGAGCCTGCGCCCAAGCAGCATTGCAAAATAGGCAATGCTTGCACGTAGTATTGAAATGTGAAATAGGCATACTGCCATAATTATTACGGCCGAAACGCCACCGAACACAGCCGCTACCCACGGATTTGTGCGGCCGCGGACTACATTTAGCAAGACTCCGCAAAGGATACTTAAATGCATTCCCGAAACCACCAGCATATGGGCTACACCCGTGGTTTTAACCATTTGGTAAAAATCGGTTGATATATAGCTATCATCCCCGATAACAAGCGCCTTTATAACGGCGCCCTCTTCATTTATTCCGCTTTGGTCTATGGCGTTTATAATAGCCTGCCTGACATTATATATCATTCGCCAAAAGCTACCGCTGCCATCCCTTACAGAATAGATTTCATCTATAGCACAGCTATAATAAAACCCGTTTCCGAAATTATATGCATTATGCCTGCCGCTATGCGGAGTAAAAATAATGCCTGCGTTTATTATATCCCCCGGCAGGGCGGTGGTTTTGCCGCTAAAAGTGGCTTTAACCTTAAGGCCATTAGCCTTGGGAATGCCGCAGCTTTTGATTTTAAGCGAAAGCGAGGAAGAATATTTCGTGCTGTAATCAACCTCTGTGATTTCGGCGATTATATCGGTCTGCCTGCTTTCTAGCAGGCGGGTTTTATTTTCTATTGTAACACCGAGTGTTACCATTCTTACAGCCAACATAACAAAAATAAGGGCGGTGATAACGCCCTTATTTAACTGATTGGATTTTTTAACCATTAACAGTAGGGTGAGTACTGCGGTTAAAAGCAAAACTGTAACCGAAAGCCAAATATTGTTTAGCGCGGTATAGGATGCCCCCAGGGCGGCTATACCAATGAACATAAATGGCCGAAGCATTATTTAAAGAAAAGGGGTAATTTTTCTAAGAAAATAATATCGGTGCGGTCGGCTGCATCGCCTTCGGCTAAAACTGCACAAGCGGCGGCTTCAACTCCGCCTGCCTTACTGAGCAGGTCGCGGATAGAGGCTAAAGACTCACCTGTGGATATAACATCATCTACAATAAGTACCTTTTTGTCCTTTATAAGGTTTGCCTCATCTTCACCAAGATAGAGGTGCTGTTCCCTTTGGGTTGTAATGGAGTGAACGGTAACCTCAATGGGGCGACCCATATAAACCTTTGTACCCTTGCGGGCTACTATGTAAGGCTTGCCCGACTGGCGGGACATTTCGTAAGCGAGGGGTATGCTCTTAGCCTCGGGGGTTAAGATATAATCAAAGTCGGGCACCTTCTTTAAAAGCTCGGTGGCCGAGGCAACTGTGATTTCGGTATCTCCAAAAAGGATAAAGGCCGCAATTTCAAGGCTGTCGGACACGGGGAAAAGCTTTAAATTACGCTCGAGTCCTGCGATTTTCATTGTATAAAATTCAGACATAACAAGTTCTCCTTTTATGCTTTTTTAGCCCGGAGGCCACTGAAGATTTCTTCTGGCCAAGAGGTGGAAATGTATATGGCCAACGGTTTGTCCGCCATCTTTTCCGCAGTTATTAACTACTCTGAAGCCGTTTTCTAAATTTTCCTGCTTGGCAATTTTAGAAACCGCCTCGAAAACCTTTGCGATAAGGCCGCTGTTGGCCTCGTTTATATCGGCCGCAGAAGCAATATGCTCACGCGGAATGATTATTGCGTGGAAGGGGGCTTGCGGGTCGATATCGGCAAAGGCATAAACAAATTCATCCTCGTAAATTTTGGTGGATGGAATTTCCCCTGCCGCTATTTTACAAAACAAACAGTCCATAATTAGCCTCCTATCATAGAAGAAATAATGTCTTTAGCTGCGGCAACTGCGCTATCGGCCTTGGAAACATCCTTTCCGCCTGCCATTGCGCTATCGGGCTTGCCGCCGCCGTTTCCGCCTGCCAGCTTTGCAACCTCGCGAACGATGTTGCCTGCATTTGCGCCCTTAGCAATAGCTGCTTTGCCTGCTGCGGCACAGAATGTTAATTTATCCCCGTTAACTGCGGCAAAAAGGCAAACTGCATTATCGCTGTCGCCCTTTACCTTATCGCACATTGTACGAAGGTCGTTTGGTGCGGTGCCATCAAGGCGGGCTGTGATAATTTTAACTCCGTTAACCTCAGTAGCGCCTGCCATAAGGTCGGAAATCTTGGAGCCTGCAAGCTTTGCATTTAATGCTTCAAGCTTCTTTTCGCTATCTTTAAGTTCGGCTACAACTGCGCGGGCCTTAGTGGCAACCTCCATTGGGTTTGCGCTTTTAACGACATCGGCAGTGTCATCGATAATACCCTTATATTTATTAAGAAGCTGGAGCACGTTTGCGCCTGTTACTGCTTCAATACGGCGCACACCTGCGGCAACCGAGGATTCCGAAACTATTTTTAAAAGGCCGATTTTTGCGGTGTTATCAACGTGGGTACCGCCGCAAAGCTCAATAGAGAAGCCCTTTGCATCTACAACTCGAACAACATCGCCGTACTTTTCGCCAAAGAGCGCCATTGCTCCCAGTTTTTTGGCCTCAGCTATGGGCATTTCCTTGTTTTCTACCGTAATGCCCTCTAAAATTTTGGTGTTAATAAGGGTTTCAACCGCACTTATTTCTTCGGGAGTTAAAGCCGAGAAATGGGTAAAGTCAAAGCGGAGCACAGCCTCGTTTACAAGCTGACCTGCCTGCTCTACATGGCCGCCAAGCACCTGGCGAAGAGCCGCCTGAAGAAGGTGTGCTGCGGTGTGGTTGCGGCGAATAGCCGCTCTTTTTACATTGTCTATAGTGGCGGTAACGGTATCGCCAACCGAAACCGAGCCTGCCTCAACCTCTACCATATGGGTAAAGATTGCGCCTGCCTTTGTGGTGTTTAAAACCTTAATCTCGGCTCTGTCATGAGAGATTACACCCGTATCGCCTACCTGACCGCCGCCCTCGCCGTAGAATACGGTTTTATCAAGAACGAGGATAGCCTTTTCGCCTTCGCTTACAGTGTCGGCAAATTCGCCGCCCACAACGATAGCCTTAACGGTAGCCTCAGTTGTAATATCGGTATAGCCGAGAAATACGGTATCTTCTACACCATCAAAGGATATGCCATCGCTCTTCCAGGATTCGCTGTCGGATGCCTTTCTTCCCTCGCGGGCTCTCTTTCTTTGCTCCTCCATAAGTGCCTTAAAGCCATCTTCATCAACGCTCATATTCTTTTCGGTAAGAATATCCTTTGTGAGGTCGAAGGGGAAGCCGTAGGTATCGTAAAGCTTGAAGGCATCTTCTGCCGAGAGCTTTCCGCCCTTAGCGGTTAACTCCTCTAGCATTGAAAGGCCGAGGTCAATTGTCTTTGCAAAGGCCTTTTCTTCGTTAGCAATAACCTTAAGGATGAATTCCTTACGGCTTTCAAGCTCGGGGTAGGCCGATTTGCTTTCTTCAATGGCAACGGTTGCGGTTTCGGTTAAGAAGGCACGTGTAATGCCAAGGAGTCTGCCGTGGCGGGCCGCTCTTCTGATAAGGCGGCGGAGCACATAGCCCCTGCCCTCGTTAGAGGGTACAACACCATCGCAAATCATAAAGGTTGCGCTTCTTGAGTGGTCGGTAATAGCGCGGATGGAAATATCGTTACTGTTATCCTTGCCGTACTCCTTTCCTGCAATAGCGCAAACGGTATCGAGAATTCGGCGAACAGAGTCAACCTCGAACATATTGTCAACTCCCTGCATTACGCAGGCAAGGCGCTCAAGACCCATACCGGTATCAATATTCTTGTGCTCAAGCTCGGTATAGGTGCCATCCCCCATATTGTTGAACTGGGTAAATACATTGTTCCAAATTTCCATATATCTGTCGCACTCGCAGCCAGGCTTACAGTCGGGCGAGCCACAGCCGTACTTTTCGCCGCGGTCGAAATAGATTTCGCTACAGGGGCCGCAAGGACCTGTGCCGTGCTCCCAGAAGTTATCTTCCTTGCCGAGCTTTACAATGCGGCTTTCGGGCACACCGATAACATCTCTCCAAAGGGCATAGGCTTCATCATCCTGCTCGTAAACCGAGGGCCAAAGAAGCTCTTCGGGGATTTCGAGGGTTTTTGTTAGAAACTCCCAAGCCCAGGGAATTGCATCCTGCTTAAAATAATCTCCGAAGGAGAAATTTCCAAGCATTTCAAAAAATGTACCGTGGCGGGCTGTATGACCGACACGCTCTAGGTCGGGGGTTCTTATACATTTCTGGCAGGTTGTAACCCTGTTTCTTGGAGGGGTAACCTCGCCTGTGAAGAATTTTTTCATTGGGGCCATTCCCGAGTTGATTAAAAGCAAAGATTTATCTCCCTGCGGCACCAAGGGGTAGCTTGGAAGGCGAAGATGACCCTTGCTTTCGAAAAAGGAAAGGTATTTTTCTCTTAAATCGTTAAGTGAAGTCCATTGCATAAAATTTACATCCTTTTTTGCGCCTAATCAGCGCATTTTAATACAGCTTAATTATATATATAAATATATATTTTGTCAACTTAAAACCGCGGGGTTGCTGTCTCTTTTTTCGTTAGTTTGTCGGGTTTTTTGTTTAATCTTGGTGCTTTTTTAAAAAACTTTACAAAATTGCTGTTTTTTTGATGTTTTTCACTTGTAAAGAAAAAATTTTATGTTATTATATATATAGATATTTTTTGGAGGTTTTTTGATATGGCAGCTTTAGATTTCACACACGCACCGTACGGCGACCTTGCCATTGTGGCAATGAAGGGTTGCGAGGAAATTGCAAAACAGGTTGACTACTACCTTATGCAGTGGAGAGGCACTCCAAGTGAAAATTCCTTTGTTATTAACGCCAACTGCCCCCGTTTCGGCACAGGCGAAGCTAAAGGTGTTTTCAAGCATTCGGCCCGTGGCCTTGATGCTTACATTATTTGCGATTGCTTCAATTACAGCGTTACTTACAATATGTATGGCCAAGAGGTTCCCATGAGCCCCGATGACCATTATCAGGATTTAAAGCGTATTATTGCTGCTATGGGCGGTAAGGCAAGACGTGTTAACGTTATTATGCCAATGCTTTATGAGGGCAGACAGCACAGACGTACTACCAGAGAGTCTATGGACTGCGCTATGATGCTTCAGGAGCTTATGAGCATGGGTGTTACAAACTTTATTACCTTTGATGCTCACGACCCACGCGTTAACAATGCAATTCCCCTTGGCGGTTTCGATAATGTACAGGCTGCTTATCAAATGATTAAGGCTCTGCTCCGCAGTGTTCCGATATTAAGCTTGATGCCGACCACACCATGATAGTTTCCCCCGATGAGGGTGGTATGGGCCGTTGTATCTACTATTCATCCGTTTTAGGACTCGACCTCGGTATGTTCTACAAACGCCGCGATTACTCCACCATCGTTGATGGCCGCAACCCCATTGTTGCACACGAATTCCTTGGTAAAGATGTTACCGGTATGGACCTTATTCTTGTTGATGATATGATTTCTTCGGGCGAAAGTATGCTCGATATAGCTGCCAAGCTTAAGGAGAGAGGTGCAAACCGTATATTCATTTTCTCTACCTTTGGTCTTTTCGTTAACGGCCTTGAAAAGTTCGATGAATACTATGAAAACGGACTTATTGATAAGATTTTCACAACAAACCTCATTTACAATTCTCCCGAGCTTTTAAAGAGAGAGTGGTACTGCAATGTTAATATGAGCAAGTACATCGCTCTTCTTGTTGACACCATCAACTGCGATAACTCTATCAGCAATCTTTTAGACCCTGCAGATAAGATTCACACCGTTGTTGCAAAGCACGCAGGAAAAACTGAATAATAATTTAAAAGGCTGTCCTGCGGACAGCCTTTTTTGTGGTTAGAAAAACCCTCGGAGTTTGGCTCTGAGGGTTTTGTTATTAGATGGATATTTCGGTTGCAACGTGGTATTCTTCAACGTTGAACTTCTTTTTCATGGCAAGGGCTTCGTATATGTCCTTATCGCCAAGCTTGTTATCTACAAAGGTGATAACACGGTTGCCGATGCCCTTATTTAAGAGCTCTACTGCGCGGTAGCCCATCTGGCTTGCCATAACCCTGTCGCGGGCGGTGGGTTCGCCTCCGCGCTGAACGTGGCCAAGAATGGTTGCGCGGGATTCAATTCCTGTTTCCTCTTCAATTTTCTCGGCAATTTGAACAACGCCGCCAACGCCTTCGGCAACAACTACAACAAAGTGCTTTTTGCCTGTTTTATGAACAGCCTTAATCTTTTCGATTACATCCTTTTGAAGGTCATACTCAATTTCGGGAACAAGGATAGCAATAGCACCGCAGGCAATACCTGTTTGGAGTGCTAAATAGCCTGCTCTTCTACCCATAACCTCAACAACGCTGCAGCGGTCGTGAGACTGTGCGGTATCGCGAAGCTTATCGGCCATTTCAAGGGCGGTGTTTATTGCGGTATCGTAACCTATGGTATATTCGGTTGAAGAAATATCGTTATCAATTGTGCCGGGCACACCAACACAAGGAATTCCGCCAAGGGATAAATCGCGTGCGCCGCGGAAGGAGCCATCTCCACCGATTACAACAATACCTTCAATTCCGTGAGCTTTACAGGAAGCAATGGCCTTGTCTACGCCCTCCTTGGTTTTGAATTCGGGGCAACGCGCTGTATAAAGCATTGTACCTCCGCGATGGATTATATCGGAAACCGAGCGGGCATCCATATCAATAATATCGCCTTCAATAAGGCCTGCGTAACCGCGGCGGATTCCTTTAACATTCATACCCATAGAAATTCCTGCGCGAACAACTGCACGGATTGCAGCGTTCATACCCGGGGCGTCGCCACCGCTTGTTAATACGGCAATAGTTTTCATAAATCTATCTCTCCAATTAAAAATAATCTTCGTTTTCGGTGTATTATACTACAAAAAATAAAATTATTCAACAAATTTTACATTTTCTTTTCCTAAAATTTCTTCTAAGCGTGAAATTAGGGTATCAGAGCCGTGAATCCAAAGGCTTTCGGGGGCGGCAAAGCGCTTGCCCGAAGACTCTACAACATATACGGGAGCATCCCCTTTATAGTCTTTTAGAATGCCCTTGATTTTATCCATAATTTCGCCCTATGCGGAAGAAACTCTGAGATAAAGCCCTGCTTTAACCGATTTCTTTGGCGGGCTTTTAAGCAGATGCTTAGGTATAGCCTGAAAGCGTTCGGCCATAATTTCAAAGGGGCGGTCTTCCCTTTCTTGCACCCTGCCCGAAATCTCCAATACCGTACCCTCGCTTAGCAGGTGCTTTGCTTCGAGCACGGTTTTATTAAAGGCGGTAATTCCAACCGAGCCTAGAGTATCTTCAACAACTATGTTGGCCATTATGCCATCGTTACGAATGGCGCGGGTGCGAACCGAGGTTACCATTGCAACCAGCTTGATTCTTGTGCCATCGGGTATGCTGCCGCTTAAAATGGTGCGGGTTGTGGGGGAATTTATAGCCTTTGCATAGGCGGCATATTCCTCCATTGGGTGGCCGCTGAGATAGAGTCCCGTGGCCTCCTTTTCAAGGCTTAAGAGCATATCGTAGGGCATTTCCTCTAGCTTTTCAAGCTCGAAGTCGGCGCCGCCGCTTTCATCTCCGAAAAGGTCCAGCTGTCCGCCGCTATAATACTTTTGATTCTCGTTTACTGCGGCAAGCACGCTGTCGGCTCCCCTTAGCATGGTTTTGCGGTTAAGCTCTAAGCCATCTAATGCGCCGCTTTTAATAAGCCCCTCTAGGGCGCGGCGGTTAAAGTCGCGGCCTGCCACCCTTGAGCAAAAGTCGTAAAGTGAGGTAAATTTACCGTTTTCACGTTCGCGGATAAGGTTTAAAACAAAGCCCTCTCCAATATTTTTAATGGCCGAAAGTCCAAAACGAATACCCTCTTCCGTTGGGGTGAAGTTTTCGCGGCTTTCGTTAATGTGGGGTGGCAAAACCTTAATTCCCATACGCTTACATTCACTTGTATAAAAGGCGATTTTGTCGGTATCATCCTGCATACTGGTCATAAGTGCGGACATATATTCTTTGGGATAGTGGCACTTAAGGTATGCAGTTTGGTAGGAAACGAACGAATATGCCGCCGCGTGGGATTTATTGAAGGCGTAGGAGCTGAAGGCCGACATTTCATCGAATATTTTTTGGGCGGTTTTTTCATCTATTCCGTTATTTATACAGCCCTTTATTATTGTATTCCCATTCTTATCCTTTTGACCGAACACAAAGGCTTCACGCTCGCTGTTCATAACATCGTGCTTCTTTTTGGACATTGCGCGGCGCACGATATCTGCACGGCCGAGCGAATATCCTGCAAGGGTGCGGAAGATTTGCATTACCTGTTCCTGATACACGATACAGCCATAGGTAACATCTAAAATATCCTTTAAAAGGGGTGTATCGTAGGAGATATCCTGCGGGTTGTGGCGGTTGTGTATATACTTGGGAATGGAATCCATTGGGCCTGGGCGGTAAAGGGACAAAATTGCCGTTAAATCTTCAATTTTTTCGGGACAGAATTGGCGCAGAACGTTCTTCATTCCATCCGATTCAAACTGAAACACGCCATCGGTATGGCCCTCTGACATCATTTTATAGGTATCGACATCCTCTAGCGAAATATTTTCAATTTTAAAGGATGGCTCCCTTTGGCGGATATAATTTTCGGTATCGCGGATGATGGTTAGGTTGCGAAGGCCTAAAAAGTCCATTTTTAAGAGACCAAGCTCATCAAGCGCGGTCATTGTATACTGGGTTACAACGGTATCATCGTTAACGGCAAGGGGGACATATTCAGCCACCGCACGGTCGGAAATAACAACACCTGCGGCGTGGGTTGAGGTGTTTCTTGGCATACCCTCAACCTTTTTTGCCATATCAAGAAGCTCACGAACCTCGCTTTCGGCATTATACAGCGCCTTGAGGTCGGCCGATTCGTTTAAGGCCTTTTCTATTGTCATACCAAGTGACTGCGGAATCAGCTTTGCAACCTTATCGCAAAGGACATAGGGCAGGTCCATTACCCTACCTACATCGCGCACGGCGGCGCGCGCCTTCATTGTACCGAAGGTTACTATCTGGCTTACCCTATCTATGCCGTATTTGGAAATTACATAGTCTATAACCTTTTGGCGGTTTACATAGCAAAAGTCAATATCAAAGTCGGGCATGGAAACGCGTTCGGGGTTTAAGAAACGCTCGAAGAAGAGATTATACTTAATTGAATCTATGCCCGTAATACCAATACAGTATGCGGCAAGACTGCCTGCGCCCGAGCCTCTTCCCGGGCCTACGGGTATGCCGTGGTCCTTAGCGTAGTTTACGAAATCCTGCACTATAAGGAAGTAATCAACATAGCCCATTCGGTTGATGGTGTCAAGCTCGAAATTAAGGCGGTCAACATACTCCTTTGGCGGATTTTCGCCAAAACGCCTATAAAGACCCTTAAAGCATTTATCGCGGAAAAATTCAAAGTGGTCCCTGTTTCCGATATCGAAAACGGGGAGCTTGATTTTACCGAATTCAAAGTCGAAATTACAGCGCTCGGCAATAGCGCCCGTATTGCTGATGGCTTCGGGTGTATCGGCAAAAAGGGCGGCCATTTCGGCTTCGCTTTTAAGGTAAAATTCATCGTTTGGGAAGGTTAGCGGGTTTTCTTCATTCAGTTTTTTTGCGGTTTGAACGCAGATTAAAACCTGCTGCATTTTTGCATCTTCACGATATACATAATGCACATCGTTAGTGGCAATAAGGCCTATACCCGTTTCCTTTGCAATTTGCTTTATAAAGGGGTTAATTTGCTTTTGCTCGGGCATGGAATGGTCCTGCAGTTCAAGAAAGAAGTTGTCTTGGCCAAACACATTTTTAAACCAAATTGCCGCATTTTTTGCTTCATCGTAATTATTTTTAAGAAGTGCCGCGGGGATTTCACCTGCTAGGCAGGCCGAGGTTGCAATAAGGCCCTCGCTATACTGCTGAAGCAGCTGCTTGTCCACACGGGGCTTTGAATAAAAGCCCTCGGTAAAGGAGAGGGACACCATTTTAATAAGGTTTTTATAACCAATTTCGTTTTTGCAGAGCAAAACTAAGTGGTGGTATTTGCCGTTTTTCTCTCTATCAAAGCGGCTGTTGGGCGCAACATAAACCTCGCAACCGATTATTGGCTTTATTCCAGCTTTTTTTGCCGCCTTATAAAAATCCACAGCGCCGTACATAACGCCGTGGTCGGTAATGGCAAGGGCGGTTTGCCCAAGCTCTTTTGCGGCACGACAAAGCTCTTCTATACGGCAGGCGCCGTCTAAAAGGCTGTATTCGGTATGAAGATGTAAGTGGGCAAAGCTCATAAATCTTCCGCCATTTCTAATAGTTTTTGTAATCTGTGATTAAGGCCCGAACGGGTGAGTCTGGTTTTTGAAAGCTTGCAAAGATTTGCCAGCGACATATCGGGGTTGTTAAGGCGAAGGGTGGCCGCTTCAAGCAGTTCTTCGGGCAGGGTAGCGAGCCTTCCTGCCGCCTTTAATTTTTTAATGGCCTCGGTTTGGGCAAAGGCCGCGTTTGCGGTTTTAAGAATGTTAGAGGTTTCGAAATTGTTTTGCCTATTGCTCCTATTCCTTATGCTTTTATAAACCTTAACACCCATTAAATTAAAGGCTTCGTTGCCTGCGCCTATGTAGGTTAAAAATTCTTCTATGGTTGTGCTGTTTTTGGTGTATACCAAAAATTTTCCTGCGCGGTAGGTCATTGTGAAATCAAAGCCCTTGGAATCTAAAATCCCAATAAAATCGGCCGCAACATCGTTAGACTTAAAGGAAAATTCGGCACGGTACTCCTTTTCGGGCTCGGACAGGCTGCCTGCCGCCAAAAAGGCGCCCCTTATAAATTCTTTTATGTGACCTGCCGCCCTGATTTTATCGAAATCGACAACAAGCGGGTCGGTATTTTTGTATGCAAGCTTATTGAGTATTCTTTGCCTGTCGGCCAGGGAGGCTATTTCTACGGTGTAGACAGGCCTTTTAGTGCCACCCAATTTAACAAAGGCGATAACATCAAAGCCTTGGCGAAGCAGGGTGCAAAAATGCTCGGCCACTTCCCTTACCCCCGACTGAAAAAGAATTTTATTAAAAGAAAAACTGCGGCACAAAACAAGCATACCGTGGCACTGCGCACAGGTTGCCGCTGATGTTTCGTTTCTTATACCGCATAATTCTCTTTTAACTTCAGATGAAAAGGACATATTTATCTTCCTATATGGATAACCTCGGTTTCAAGGTTGACCGAGCGTTTTTCTTTAACGATAGCTTTAATTTTGCCGATAAGCGCAAGCACATCGCTACAGGTGGCACGGCCCTTATTTATAACAAAGCCTGCGTGCTTTTGGCTTACCTCGGCGCCGCCGACACTAAGACCTTTAAGGCCGCACTCATCAATAAGGGCGGCGGCATAACAGCCTTCGGGGCGCTTAAAGGTGCTGCCTGCCGAGGGGAACTCCAGCGGCTGACTCTTTTTGCGCTTGGCCATAATGGTTTCCATTTCTTCGCTTATTTTTTCTTTGTCGCCAAGCTCCAGCTTAAAGACAACAGAGGTTATAATTTCGCTGTTTTCTTCGTAAATGCTTTTTCTGTAGCCAAGGTTCATTTCAGCAGTATTTCGGCAAATAGATGTAAGGTCTCCCGTAAGGCTGGTTGCCTTTTTAACCACCATACTCATATCTCCGCCATAGGCCCCTGCATTCATATAAAGCGCGCCGCCAACCGAGGCGGGTATGCCGTATGCGAACTCCAGCCCCGTAAGGCCGTTATCCCTTGCAAAGCGGCAAACCGAGGCAAGGGATGCCCCTGCTTCGGCCATAATTACATCTTCGTTTACAAGGATAATTTGCTGCATTGAAAGGGTGGAAATAACCGCGCCCTCAATACCGCTATCCGACACAAGCAGGTTGGAGCCCTTGCCTAAAATAAAGCAAGGTATACTGTTTTCCTTGGCAACCTTTAGGATTTCGGCAAGCTGCTTTTCGCTTTCGGGGCAAAGGAAAATATCTGCGGCGCCCCCGATTTTAAAGGAAGTGTGCAACGCCATTGGTTCGTTTAGACTATATTTAATTTTGAGTTTTTCTGAAAGGGCTGCTAATGAATCGACCTTCATAAATACTCCTTATTTGTATAGTTTATCTAAGAAAGCGGCACCGATTATGCCTGCATCGTTACCAAGCTTCGCAACACAAATACGGTCCTTGGTTTCGGTGTGCCTTGTGTAAATATCTTTTCTTACAAGCTCGTTTACGGGGTTTGTAAGATTTTCTTTTTCGTTTGAAATTCCGCCGCCGATACAAAGAAGGTCTGGCTGGAAGATGTTCATAATATTACAAACGCCCTCGGCAACATAGCGGCAGTAGTTGCGAACAACCTCACTTCCTGCCTTATCGCCTGCGCGCATTGCATCGAACGCGGTTCTGCCGTTTACCTTGCCGCCTGCCTTTTCGGCAAGTTCCCACATAAGGGAATCCTTGTGTTTCTCCATTGCGCGTTTTGTTTGGCGGATAAGCGCTGTGGCCGAAGCGTATGCCTCGAAGCAGCCCTTTCGGCCGCAGGTACAAGGCTCGCCATCCATTTGAAGAACGGTGTGGCCCAGCTCGCCGCCTGCAAAGTTACTGCCAAGCAGCATTTTGCCGCCGATAATAACTCCGCCGCCAACACCTGTGCCGAGTGTTACTGCAATAAAGTCCTTTGTGCCAACGCCTGCGCCTGCAAGGTATTCACCGTAGGCTGCGGCATTAGCATCGTTATCAATATAAATATCAATGCCAAGCCTTTCCTTTAGCATTGCGCAAAGGGGCAGGTTGTTAAAGCCTGTAAAGTTATTGGCATAGGTAACCACACCCTGACTTGGGATAACCGAACCGGGGGTGCCTATTCCTGCCGAGGCAATATCCTTCATTTCAAGGCCTGCGGCCTTTACGGCCTCCCTTGAAGCTTCGGCTATGGAATCGCAAATTTCATTTGCAGGGCGGTGAGCATCGGTTTTAACCTTTGCGCGGCCTACTATATTATAGTTTTCATCTACTACTGCGGTGGCAATGTTTGTGCCGCCTAAATCTATTCCTAAACGATACATATTTTTTCTCCTTTTAGAACACTTCAATATCCGAAGGGTTAATTTCTTTTGCTTCATCTGTCATGCCAAGGCGGGACAGCAGGTCTGCCGCAGCATTGTAGCCAAGCTTCTTTTGTCTTGTATTCATTGCGGCAACCTCAATAATTACCGCAAGGTCTCTACCGGGCTTAACGGGGATTGTGATAGAGGGAATTTCAAGGCCCAAAATTTCAGTTTTTTGGTCTTCAAGGCCCATTCTGTCGTATGTCTTTTCGTTATCCCACGGTTCAATGTTAATAATAAAGTCAATTTTTTCGGTAAGCTTAACTGCGCCCACACCGAAGATACGGCTTACATTTATAATTCCGATTCCGCGAAGCTCAATAAAGTGGCGGATATTGCTGGGGGATGTGCCCACAAGGGATTTGTTGGACACCTTGCGGATTTCTACCGCATCATCGGCAATAAGGCGGTGGCCGCGTTTAACAAGCTCTATTGCGGTTTCGCTTTTACCGACTCCGCTTTCGCCCAGAATTAAGATTCCCTCGCCGTATACCTCTACCAAAACGCCGTGGCGTGTAATACGGGGTGCCAGGCAAAGATTTAAAAATGCAATAAGCGAAGCCATAAATTCAGAGGTGTTATCGGCCGTTCTAAGCAGCGGAACACCGTGCTTTTCGGCCGCTTCGGCAAAGCCATCGAGCTGAAGGCTGCGGGAAATTATTACCGCGGCAGGCTTTTTTGCAAAGAAGTTGTCGGTAAGCTCGTTATATTTATCCTTTTCGAAGCTTTTTAAAAAACTTTCTTCTGCCTTGCCGACAATTTGAATTCGGGTGTTATCGAAATATTTATAGTAGCCGCCGAACTGGAGACCTGGGCGGTTAACATCGTTATTGGAAATTAAAATTTCTTCTGCACTTCCGGGAAGATAAAGTGTTTCAAGAGAGAACTCCTTAATAATTCGGGACAGTTCAACTGAATACTGAGTTGGCAAAGTAAACCCACCTTTACTATATTTTATTTTATTATATAATATAACTGCATATTTTAAAAGTATTTTTTTATTTTTCTTGATTATGGCGGCGAAGG
>JAGBGJ010000031.1 GCA_017936045.1 Clostridia bacterium | reverse complement strand
TTTATAATATATATCATTATGTAATTTGAATTGTATTTCGTATTGTTTGTTGATATGATTTTGTGTTATCATAATCGCAGAAGTTAGTATAAGGAGATGGCGCTGGTGGAAATCGGTACTTGGGAAATAAAAGAAACAAGCTTTTTGCGTGATAAGGTAGAGCAAAACGGAAGCCGCTTTTTAATAGGAAACGGTTTTATGGGCTACCGCGGAACTTTGGAAGAGTTTGGCAAAAAACAGCTTGTTGCCCTTAATATGGCAGGCCTTTTCGATAAAAACGGAGACAGTTGGCGGGAATCGGTAAATGCCCCAAATCCGTTTTATGTAAAAACGGTTGCAAACGGAGTCGAGCTTAATGTTTTAACTGCCGATATACTGGACCACGAACAAACACTTAACATTAGGCACGGAATACATACAAGAAAAACAGTTTTTAATGTGAACGGCGCAAAGATAACCGTTAAAAGCGAGCGCTTTTTAAGTATGCAACGCGAAAATCTTGCCGCTTTAAAATATACAGTATCTACCGATACAGACATAACTCTTTCTGTTGATACTTATTTGGATACCGATATTTGGAATATTCACGGAGACCATTTTACAGTTAAAAGCCAAAAGGATAATTTTTTAGAGCTTGAAACCATAGAAAGAAAGCTTCCCATTTTTGTTTATCAGCATATATCCGGCCTTGAATCTGGAAGCGCAAAAACAGTTAAAGCAGGGGAAGATGTTTCTTTTACTAAGCTTTGCGGAATTTATTGGGGAGAAAAAACAGTAAACTCCGATAAGGACTTTAGCGCTAACAGTGAGCTTTCTTTTGATACACTTATTTCTGAGCATAAAGCGGTTTGGGAAGAGGTGTGGGATAACTGCGATGTTAAAATCGGCGGCGATGATGAGGCCCAATTTGCAATGAGATACAGCCTCTATCACTTAAACTCCATTGTGCCCCGCAATACCGATAAGTGCTCAATTCCTGCCCGAGGACTATCGGGTCAGGTGTATAAGGGTGCCGCATTTTGGGATACCGAAATGTTTATGATGCCCTTCTTCTCATTCACTGCGCCCAACCTTTGTAAAAATCTTGCGGCATACAGAATTAATACAATAGCTGGCGCCAAAAGAAAGGCCAAGGAGTTCGGCTACGAAGGTGCATTTTACGCTTGGGAAAGCCACGAAACGGGAGATGATGCCTGCACACTGTTTAATGTCAATGACATTTTCACAGGCCGCCCGCTTCGAACATATTTTAAGGATTGCCAGATTCACGTAAGCGCCGATGTCGTATACGGCTTATGGGAATACTGTGTTGTTAGCGGAGATTATTCCTTACTGCTCAGCGGCGGACTTGAAATGATGTATGAGTGCCTCTATTTCTTTTATAGCTATTCGGTGTACAAGCCTTTAAAGAACCGCTTTGAACTACATAACACTGTTGGCCCCGATGAATATCACGAAAGGGTTAATAATAATGCCTTTACAAACCGTATGGTTAGATATGTGGCCGATGCATTTGAAAGTGCTTTAAAATACGTTAAGGAAAACAGTAGCAAATATTATGATGAGTTTTGCAAAACCCACGATATTTCCTTTGCCGAAAACTTTAAAGAAAGGCTTTATGTTCCCGGCCCCAACCAAGATAAAATCATAGAACAGTTTGATGGTTACTATAAGCTTGAGGATACAACCCTTGAAACTCTTAGAAATCGCGAAATTAAGAAAAACGAGTATTGGGGTGCGCATGGACTGGCTTCTACAACCCGTATTTTAAAGCAAGCCGATGTAGTTATGCTGCTGAATGTATTCAGAAGTGAGTATGAACAAAGCGTTAAAAAGGCGAACTGGGAGTTCTACGAACCTTATACCGAACACGGCTCCTCGCTTTCGGCCTGCGCGTACGGCATTGTTGCCGCAGGCATCGGCAAACAAGACTGGGCGTATAAATACTTTATGAAAACAGCCACGGTTGATTTAACGGGTGATACTAAGCAGTACCTTGGCGATATGTATATCGGCGGAACACACCCTGCTGCAAACGGAGGCAGTTGGAATACTGCGGTGTTTGGCTTTGGTGGAGTAAGCTACAATAACGGCGTTTTGGATATTTCACCATCCTTGCCAAAGCATTGGAATAAGCTTGAATTTAAACTTATTTGGCAGGGAATAAGGCTTAATATCGTTATTGAGGACAATAAGGTTAAAATCACCTCGGCACAGCCAACCGATAATATTAAAGTTACAGTTAATAAAAAGGAATATAAATTTTAAGGAGATAATATGAAAGGCGCAATTTTTGATTTGGATGGTGTTATAGTAGATACCGCAAAATATCATTATCTGGCATGGAAAGAGTTGGCCGCAAGACTTGGCTTTTTCTTTAAAGAAAGCGATAACGAACGCCTAAAGGGTGTTAGTCGTATGCGTTCACTTGAAATTTTGCTTGAGGTTGGCGGCATTACAGCAAGCGATGAAGAAAAAGAAGCCATGGCTAAAGAGAAGAACGACCGCTATGTTGAAATGCTTGCAAGTCTTAACAAAAGCGAGCTTTTAGAGGGGGCAGAGGACTACCTTAAAAAGCTTAAAAGTGAGGGTGTGCTTATAGCCCTTGGCTCTGCAAGTAAAAACGCACCTATGATTTTAGATAAGCTTGAAATCACCGAATACTTCGATGCTATTGTTGATGGCAATAGCGTATCCAAAGCAAAACCCGACCCCGAGGTGTTCTTAAAGGGCGCTGAAATGCTTGGGCTTGACCCTGCCGACTGCGTGGTTTTCGAGGATTCTCAGGCAGGTATTGAAGCCGCAAGAAATGCAGGCTGCGGCGTTGTTGCCGTAGACATAAACGGTGTGCTTTTCGATGCCGATAAATATGTTAAGTGCTTGAAAGATTTATTGTAATATTTAAAACAAAAGACTGCCAAGGGACACACTCCATAGGGCAGTATCGGTTTTGGAAAACAAATTTAATGCGAAGGCTTGCCGAAAAGCCTTGAAATACGGCAGTATTCCTGCATTTTTCGGCTTCGCCTCGAATATAAATTTGTAAATTACAAAACTGCGAAGCACTTAAAAATGAAAATTTTTAGTGGTAGTAAAGGCGAAAAGCCACGGCAACGCTGACGCGTGCCGTGGCTTTTTAACACATAATACCGCAAAAATTTCA
>JAGBGJ010000030.1 GCA_017936045.1 Clostridia bacterium | reverse complement strand
GTTCGTCCTGAGCCAGGATCAAACTCTCTGAAAAATTATATCTTAAACACCCGAGGGTGTTTAAATCATTTCCAGAACAGTTATTTCTGCTCTAAATAGACTTCTTCCAAAACTGGCGTTTTGTCTGAATTGTCCTTAATTTACTTTGATTTCTCAAATTAATTGTCGGGTCCAATTTCTTGTTTGTCGTTGTTTAATTTTCAAGGTCCGTTTGCGCTCCGTTTTTTGGGCGCCCGATTATAATACCACAGTGGTTTCCCTTTGTCAACACTTTTTTTAAAATTTTTTAAAAAATTTTTAACACTTTGTTTTTTTTAGGTGCCAAATGCCATTTTTCGGCAAAAAAAGAGCCCTTTTCCCTTATATAATAAAGGAAGAGGGCTGGTTTTTACTTTATTACATTAACTCTTCGTTATATGCGGCACGCACACCGCCGATAAATTTTACACGACTTCTTGCTGCAAGCACGGTGGCTGCGCCTATTTTATTGTTTTCGAGCCTTACGGGTACGGCAACCTTTTTAATATGCATACCTATAAGGGTAAAGCCGATATCTATTCCTGCATCGGCCGAGATTTCCTCTAGCGCCACGGCATCGGGTGTATTGTTATATAGCGCGGTTGCAAATGAGCCGCCTGCCTTGGGCTGAGGCACAACGTTTACAATATCGGCGCCGGGGACAGCCTTGCGGCTTATTATAATGGCGCGATTAAGATGCTCGCAGCACTGGGCGGCAACAAAAACGCCTGCCTCGGCCGCCGCCTTGGCTACACCTATATATATATTACCCGCGGCATCGGGCGAGGAGTTGGTTCCGATTTTATCCCCCACAACCTCACTTGTGGAGCAGCCAACAACCAATATGCTGCCCGCCTTTAGACCTGCTTTTTCGATTATTTCCTTTGTGGCACTATATGCCTGCTGTTTAATTTTTTCCATTTTGGGAGCTCCTATATATAATATGTGTATATTATACAACAAAACTTTTAAAAATCAACATTGATTATTTTTCGCATAATATATATAATGTATATATAGTTTAATACTCCGGAGGTTAAAATGAAAGCTTTGATTTCTATACTTTTAGTTTTTGTTATTTGTTTTTGCGCGGTTGGCTGCTCTGATTTTGGCGACCCTACCCTATCGGTTAATAAGGATGACCAGCTTGATTTAATTATTGAAGATGATACCGACAAAAACAAGAACGAAGAAAGCAACAAGGAGGAAGGTCCTGTTTTTGATTTTAAATCCTGGGAATTAAGACTTATAAATCCTTGGAACGCAATACCCGAAGGCTTTGACCCCGAGCTTGCGCTTATCGACAAGGCCTATGCAGGTTTTCAGAACGCACAGTTCGATGCGCGCGCCATTGATAAGCTGCACGAGCTTTGCGGCGCCGCAGCAAAGGATGGCATTAAGCTTACGGTTATTTCGGCCTACAGAACAAACGAATTCCAAACAAACAACTTTAACCGCAAGGTGCAGCGTGTTATGGATGCTAACCCCGCCTTGACCCGCGAGCAAGCTGAGGTGGAGGCCGCAAAGGTAGTTGCCCGCCCCGGAACAAGCGAGCATCAAGTAGGGCTTGCGGTTGACTTTAACTCGGTTGAGGATTCCTTTAAAAACACAAACGAATACGAGTGGCTAAGTGCTAACTGCTACAAGTACGGCTTTATTCTGCGCTACACTGCCGAAAAGCAGGATAAAACGGGAATTATCCCCGAACCCTGGCATTACAGGTATGTTGGCGTTGAGGCTGCAACCAAAATTCATGAAGAAAACATTTGCCTTGAAGAGTTTATAGAAAAATATAACACAGCTGAATAATTAAATTTTTCTTGTAATAAAGGCGGAATTAATATAGAATATATGTGCAAGGAAGCTTCTTTGCAGAAAGCGAGGATACTGAATGTTAGACAGAACCCAAACTTTTTCGATTGGAAACGAACAGGAGCAGGAAATCAGAAACATTTTGCTCACCGTGTATGATGCCTTAAAGGAAAAGGGCTACAACCCCATTAACCAGATTGTTGGTTATATATTATCGGAAGACCCAACCTATATTACCACCCACATGGGCGCACGCAACCTTATTCGCAGAATTGACAGAGACACCCTTCTTCAGAATTTGGTTAAGTATTATCTTACCCATTAACGGAGGGCTAAAATGAATTTTATTCCTGCAGGAGCAAACGGTCTTGTAGACTGCTTTTTGCTTGTTAAGGCCGCAAACAAAAAGACCTCCAGCAAGGGCGATGATTTTTTGGATATGACCCTTGCCGATAAATCGGGTGAGATTAACGCCAAGCTTTGGAGCTATGTTCCGGCTAAGGATGGCGAGTATCAGCCCGGAGATATTGTTAAGGTGCGCGGCAGTGTTAATATGTATAACGGCGCCGAACAGCTAAGAATTGAGAAAATTCGCCATGCCCAGCCATCCGACCAGATTAACGCGGAAGAGCTTGTGGCTTCGGCCGAATATTCGGGCGAAGAGATGTTTGCCGAGCTAATAAATCTTGCCGAAGGCTTTGAGGATGCCGATATTAAGGCTATTGTTACAACGCTTCTTGCCGAAAACAAGGAAAAGCTTACCTACTGGCCCGCGGCGTTTAAAATGCACCACGCAATTCGCGGCGGACTTATGCTTCACACCTTGTCGATTGTAAGGCTTTGCCAAAAGGTTGCCGAGCTTTACACCTTTATTGATAAGGAGCTGCTTATGGCCGGCGCAATGCTTCACGATATTGCGAAGACCATAGAATACGAAATGACCCCCTCGGGACTGGCTTCGGGCTACACTACCAGAGGAAACCTTATCGGCCACCTTGCAGAGGGTGCTATGATGATAAGAGATGCATCTAACAGGCTTGGCATTACCTCGGAGGTTCCCATGCTGCTGGAGCATATGGTGCTATCCCACCACGGCGAGCCCGACTTTGGCGCGGCTGTTCGCCCTGCCTTTATTGAGGCCGAGATGCTGAGCCAACTGGATATGCTGGATGCCCGTATGTATGAAATGAAGGAAGCCACCCTTAGCGCCCAAAACGGTGAATTTACCGGCAAGCTTTGGAGTATGGATAGCCGCAAGCTTTATAACCACGGGCGCGAAGACTGGGAAAAAGAAACAAAATTGTTCTGATTTTCTTTCCACCTCATCCACCGCATATGCGGTCCCCCTTCCCCTCAAGGGGAAGGCTAATATATAAATTAAGGAGATAAAAAATTATGACTATTACTAAGGATATGCTTATTGGCGATGTTTTGGATATTGATGTTGGTTGTGCAGAGTATTTCTTTGAAATTGGTATGCACTGCCTTGGCTGCCCTGCTTCCAGAGGAGAAACTATCGAGCAGGCTTGCCAGGTTCACGGAACCGATGTTGATGAGCTTCTTGCAAAGCTTAATGCTTATTTCAACAAATAATGCGACAACTTAAAAACAGACTTTACACAGTATCGACCCTCGTACCTATTGGCGCGAGGGTCGCCGACATTGGGTGCGACCACGGGCATTTGCCCATATATTTAATAAGGGAGGGTATATCCCCCTTTTGCATTGCATCCGACATAAAGGAAAAGCCGCTTAAAAGCGCTGTTGCCAATATTCAAAAGGTTGGCCTTAAAAACATTGAAACGCGGCTTGGCGCGGGGCTTTCCACCATAAAGGAAAACGAGGTGGACTGCATTACCGTGGCAGGAATGGGGGGCGAGGTTATTGCCTCTATTCTTGATGACTGCCCCTTTATAAAAGACCAAAAATATACCCTTGTGCTTCAGCCAATGACCTCTGCCGATGCGCTGCGCCAATATTTGAGTGAAAACGGCTTTTCGATAGAAAAAGAGGTTGCCTGCACCGATTCGGGCAAGCTTTACACGGTTATTCTGGCGCGTTTTTCGGGCGAGTTTTCTATGGAGGATGAAGCCTTTTACAGGGTTGGTAAATTAGACCCTAAGGATGAAACCGCACGGCTTTATATTGAAAAGCAGGCAAGAATAGTTGAAAAACTAATTGCCGACCGAAAACAAGCAGGCCTTGATACCGAAAGGTTTATGGCTGTTTTGAATAAAATTAAATCAGTTTTATAAGCAGGAGTTTTATTATGCCGCTTGATGCCATATTTTTACACCATTTAGTGGGCGAACTTAATATGTGCGTTGGCGCCAGAGCCGACAAAATCTACCAGCCATCCCGCGATGAGCTGGTGTTTTTGCTGCGCTCGGCCGCCTTTAGCGGAAAGCTGCTTATTTCCCTTAGAACGGGTGCTGCAAGGCTGCATATTACAAATTCTGCCTTTGAAAATCCTGCCGACCCGCCAAGCTTTTGTAAGCTGCTTAGAAAGCATCTTGGCGGCGCTAAAATCACCGAAATTTACACTGTGGGGCAAGAGCGCACCGTAATTATAAAATTTGCGGGTTACAACGAAATGGGGGATATTATTCACCCATTTTTAGCGGTTGAGCTTATAACAGGGCGCGAAAATCTGGTGCTTTGCAGTGAGGATGGCCGAATTTTAGATGCCCTTAGAAGAAGTGATATTGAAACTGCCTCCAGACTGCTGATTTCGGGGGCTAAATATACCCCGCCCGAAAGACAGGATAAGGCCGACCCGTTTTTATCCACCGCAGAGGAGCTTTGCGGTGAAGTTCTCGCCTGCACGCGGCCGCTAGGCACTGCATTTATGGCGACAATTAACGGTGTTTCCCCCTTGGTTTCAAGGGAGCTGGCCTATATGGTATCGGGTGATATTGATATTGCTGCCGCCGACTGCGACAAAGCAAAGCTACTCAATGCTTTAACCCGTTTTAAAGGGCTTTTAAACAGCGCAGAACCCTATGTTTTAAAGGATGAAAAGGGACTTCCCGTGGACTTTTGCTTTATGGACATAGAGCAGTACGGAGCCGCCCGCACAAGCGAAAAAGCCGAGAGCTTTTCGGCCCTTTTAGAGGGCTTTTATGCCAAGCGCGACAGTGTCCACCGCATTAAAACGCTGGCGGCCGATATAAGCCGATTGCTTACCAATATTAAAAACCGAATTTTGCGCCGAATGGCAGGCCGCAGAGATGACCTTGAACGCTGTAAAAACCGCGAAAACTTAAGAATATACGGCGAGCTTTTAAAGGCAAATCTTTATCTTGCCGAAAAGGGTGCCCAAACGCTGCGGGTGCAGAATTATTACGATGAAAATATGTCTTATATTGACATTCCTCTTGACCCTGCGCTTTCCCCTGCTTTAAACGCCGCAAAATATTTTAAGGACTATAAAAAAGGCCACACCGCCGAGCAAACTTTACTTGAGCTTTTGGAAAAGGATGAGGTCGAGCTTTTGTATATTGAATCGGTTTTAGATGCGCTTTCCCGAGCAGAGAGCAGCGCCGACCTTGAGGCTATAAGAGATGAGCTGGCACAGGGCGGTTATATCGCCCGAAAGGGCGGCCGCAAAGCAAGGCCGAACGCCACTAAGCCCAAGGAATTCTTAAGCCCCACAGGCTTTAGGGTTTTGGTTGGCAAAAACAACACCGAAAACGACCTTTTAACCACAAAAATTGCCGAAAAACGGGATGTTTGGTTTCACACAAAAAACATTCCCGGCTCGCACGTAATTGTTATAACCGAGGGCAAGCCGCTTGATGATGAAACCATCCTTTTTGCCGCTACCCTGGCCGCAACCTTCTCTAAGGCGGCCGACTCCGACAAGGTTGCGGTTGATTTTACCGAAGTTAAAAACGTTAAAAAGCCTAACGGCGCAAAGCCGGGTATGGTTATATATTTAACCAACAAAACAGTTTTTGTGCGTCCAAATATTTCTCTTGTAAATTAGTAATTTTTGTTGTATAATTACTGAGATATTATGCTGGAGGTAGTCTTTGTGAAGGAAATAGATTTATCTGCCCTTTATAAAATTGTTAAAGAGCGCTGGCTTCCCATTGCTGTTGCAGGAATTCTTTGCGCCGTTTTAGCATTTTCTTATAATAAATTTTTTGTTGCGCCAATGTACCGCACATCCACCACCATCCTTGTTAACAACGGCGGTCTTGCCAATGTTGGTGTGCCGGGCGACAGCGTTAACACCAACGACCTTAACGCTTCCCTTTACCTGGTTGAAACCTGTGTAGATATTTTAGAAAGCGATAATATGTACAAGGAGCTTGCAAACGCCCTTGGCGGAAACTATTCCTACCAAAATCTTAAAGGCCGTTTTGTTCCCGAAGCCCGTGGAGAAAACTCCCTTCTTATTGATATTTACACCTTTGGCTCTAATCAAAATGAGATTATGGAAATTGCAAACACTTTCTTAGAGGTTGCGCCAACCTTTATTAAAAACAACATTTTAAGTGTTGATGTTAAGGTGCTTGCAACGGCCGATATTGCTTATAAAACCGGACCCAAAACTCTTATGAATACCGTTATTGCCTGTATTGTTGGTGTTTTAGGCGCTATCATAGTGTTCATTCTTATTTCAATGTTTAAGAACACCATTGAAAACGAGAAAGACTTTAAGGATAGGTTCTCGGTGCCGTTGCTTGGCACCGTTCCCGAATTTGAAAACAAGCAAATGAAAGGTGGTCGCAATGCAAAACGTAAATAAACCAAAAGAAAATTTTGCGGCCGACCTTCAGTTTGCCGTTTCGGAATCCTACAAAACAATTAGAACAAATCTACAGTTCCTGCTCACAAAAACCCAGGGCTGTAAGGTTATTGCCGTTTCTTCTGCTCAGGCGCAGGAGGGCAAAACCACCAATTCGGTTAACCTTGCAATCTCTTTTTCTCAGCTTGGCAAAAAGGTTCTTCTTATTGATGCCGACCTTCGCAGGCCCACCATTGCAAAGAAGCTTAAAATAGAAAATACCGATGGTCTTTCGGGCTTGCTTGCAGGCTTTGCTTCGGCCGACCAGGCAATTGTTCAAATGAACCAGTATTTTTCGGTGCTCCCCTCGGGCGCTATTCCCCCCAACCCTTCGGAGCTGCTGGCTTCCCTTGATTTTGAAAAGTTGATTTCCACCTTTAAGCAAAGCTACGACTATATTATTATTGATACCGCGCCCGTTGGCATTGTGTCCGATGCGCTGTCGGTTGGAAAGCTTTGCGATGGAGTGCTTATTGTTGTAAAGGCAAAATCTACAACCTATGCCGATTTTGAAAGGGTGTCCGATAGCCTTAAGCTTGCAGGCATTACCCTGCTTGGTGCAGTTATTAACGGTGCCGAGGTTAAGGAGTATTACCCCAACTATAGAAGCAATTAAATTTTGTGCGGTTGCGAGCATTCGTAACCGCAATTTTTGTATTAAACGGAGGTTTTATGTTAAAATCCAAGACTTTATGCGTTAAAAATGCAGGCGGCGTTTGCTATTTAACCTTTCCTAAAATTGAGGCGGCCGGCGGTGCTGTGCACGGCTTTTCCACAAGGCTTGGGGGAGCAAGCAGCGGAATTTATTCCACTATGAGCTTTTCGCAATCCATAGGCGATGAGCAGGCAGCTGTTTTAGAAAACTTTAAGCGTTTTTCCGCCGCTATTGGGGCAGACTATAAAGGCATTACGCTTTCTGACCAAACCCACACGGCAAACGTAAGAGTTATAAAAAAAGAAGATATTGGCAAGGGCCTTTTAAAGGAACGCGACTACACCGATATAGATGGGCTTATTACAAATGTGCCCGGCGCTGTGCTGGTTACCCAGTATGCCGACTGCACTCCCCTTGCTTTTTACGACCCCGTAAAAAGGGTTGTAGCAACCTCCCACGCGGGGTGGCGCGGCACAGTAAAGCTTATTGCAAAAAACACGGTTGACACCATGGTAAAAGAGTTCGGCTGCCGCCGCGAAGATATTATTTGCGGCATTGGCCCTAATATCGGTAGCTGCTGCTACGAGGTTGATGACCCCGTTATTGATGAGGTTAATAAATTGGAGTTTTTAAATTTAAACTCCTGCTACACCAAAAAGGGCGGCGGAAAATATATGCTTGACCTTAAGGAAACCAACCGCCAAATTCTAATAAACAGCGGTATTACCGAGGGCAACATTGATGTGGCTGACCTTTGCACCTGCTGCCTTAGTGATATTTTTCATTCCCACAGGGCTACGCGGGGCAAAAGGGGCACTTTAGCGCTTATGATAGGGCTAAAATAATTAATTTTGCACTTTACAACGCTAAAAAATTAAAGTATAATGTATATAATATTCTATTATACTTTTAAGGGTGATACTATGCCTACTAACAAAAACTTGGAAGAGCTTTATAATCTTTTTGCCAGAATAGATAATGTCGAAGATTTTAAACTTCTTCTTGATGACCTTTGCACCTTTAAGGAGCTTGAGCAAATGGCAGGCCGCGTTGCCGCCGCTAAGCTTTTTATGGAGGGCAAAACCTATAATCAGGTAATTAAAGAAACAAATATAAGCTCGGCAACCCTAAGCCGCGTTTCGCGTTGCGTTCAGCACGGCCAGGGCTACCGTAAATTCTTTTCTAAGGAAGGTAAATAAATATGAAAGTTGATACCAAATGTCTTCACGAAGGCTGGAAGCCGAAGCAGGGTGAACCCCGCCAGCTTCCCGTTTACCAAAGCACAACCTTTAAATACGATACAAGCGATTATATGGGCAAGCTTTTTGACCTTGAAGAAACAGGCTATTTCTATACCCGCCTGCAAAACCCCACCAATGACTTTGTAGCCGAAAAAATTTGTGCTATGGAGGGCGGCGTTGCCGCTATGCTTACCTCATCGGGTCAGGCAGCCAATTTCTACGCCATTTTCAACATTTGCGAGGCAGGCGACCACTTTATAACCTCCTCCTCCATTTATGGCGGAACCTATAACCTTTTTAATGTTACTATGAGAAAAATGGGTATTGAGTGCACCTTTGTCGACCAGACTCTGCCTGAGGAAGAGCTTGCAAAATACTTTAAGCCCAACACCAAGGCCGTTTTCGGCGAAACCATTACAAACCCCACCGTTACGGTTTTTGATTTTGAAAAGTTTGCACGTCTTGCCCACAGCCACGGCGTTCCCCTTATTGTGGACAACACCTTTGCAACCCCAATTAACTGCCGCCCGTTTGAATGGGGTGCAGATATTGTAACCCACTCTACCACCAAGTATATGGATGGTCAGGGTGTTACTGTTGGCGGCTGTATTGTAGACAGCGGCAACTTTGACTGGATGGCCCACGCCGATAAATTCCCCGGCCTTTGCACACCCGATGATTCCTACCACGGAATAACCTATGCCGAGCGCTTCGGCAAGGGCGCATACATTACCAAGGCCACCGCACAGCTTATGCGCGACCTCGGCTCTATTCGGGCGCCCCAAAATGCATTTTACCTTAATCTTGGCCTTGAAACCCTTTCTGTAAGAATGGAACGCCACTGCAAAAACGCCCTTAAGGTTGCACAGTATCTTAAGGCCAACGACAAAATTGACTGGGTTCATTTTGCCGATTTAGAAGGCGATGAATACTATGACCTCGCCAAAAAATATATGCCAAACGGCACCTGTGGCGTGCTTGCCTTTGCCGTTAAGGGCGGAAGAGAAAAATCCATTAAGTTTATGGATAACCTTAACTTTGTAAGTATTGCAACCCACGTTGCCGATGCAAAATCCTGCTTGCTGCACCCTGCATCACACACACATCGCCAGCTTACCGATGAACAGCTCCGTGAGGCAGGCATTGCCCCCGACCTTATCCGCCTTTCTGTCGGTATAGAGGATGTGGACGATATTATTGCCGATATTGAGCAGGCACTAGCAAAGATTTAGGGCACTACAAGGAGATTATAATGCCAATTAAAATTCCAAACAACCTTCCTGCTACCAAGGTTTTAAACGATGAAAACATCTTTGTAATAACCGAAACCCGCGCGCTGACACAGGATATCAGACCGCTTCAAATTTTAATTGTTAATTTGATGCCAACTAAAATTGTTACCGAAACCCAGCTTGCGCGCCTTCTTGGAAACACTCCGCTTCAGGTTGAAATGGAGCTTTTAATGATGTCTTCACACAAGTCTAAAAACACCAGTGAAGAGCACATGCTGGCCTTTTACAAAACCTTTGATGATGTTAAAGAGCGCAACTTTGACGGAATGGTTATAACCGGTGCCCCCGTTGAGCATATGCCCTTTGAGGAGGTTGAATACTGGGAGGAGCTTTGCACCATAATGGAGTGGAGTAAGACCCACGTTACCTCTACCTTCCACATTTGTTGGGGGGCTCAGGCCGCGCTTTATTACCACTACGGTATAAATAAGCACCAAATTGATAAAAAACTTTTCGGTGTTTTCGAGCACAAGGTGGTTCACAAGGGTTCTATCCTTTTCAGAGGCTTCGATGATACCTTTATGGTACCCCATTCCCGCCATACAACCGTTTTGGCCGAGGATATCGAAAAGGTTCCCGAGCTTAAGGTGCTCTCGGTGTCGGACGAGGCGGGAATTTACGCCCTTTCAACCGACAAGGGCAGGCAAATTTTTATTACCGGCCATTCGGAATACGATGCCGAAACCTTGGAAAAGGAATATTTAAGAGATAAAAATTTAGGGCTTAAAATTGATATTCCCGTTAACTATTACCCAAACGATGATGACACACAGCGCCCAAAAAACACCTGGCGCTCATCGGCAAATTTACTATATTCGAATTGGCTTAACTATTTTGTTTACCAGACTACGCCATACGATATAACCGAAATAAACAAAGAGGAAAAGCCGTAAATTTTACGGCTTTTTTGTATTAGGTGATTTTATGGAACTAAAATTCGACATATCTAAAACCTATGCGCTGGCCCTTGAGGGCGGCGGCGCCAGAGGAGCTTACCAGATTGGCGCTTACGAGGCGCTTACCGAAGCAGGAGTTAAGGTAAATGCCGCCGCAGGCACCTCGGTAGGTGCGCTTAACGGCGCAATGATTGCAATGAACAATTTGTCTATTGCAAAAGAGCTGTGGCACAATATGCGATTCTCCCGCGTTATGGATGTTGATGATGACCAGATGCGAAGCCTGATGACAGGCAGGCTGCTTGATTTAAACATTAAAAATGCCCGCACAAAAATAAAAAAGGTTGTCAAAGAGGGTGGCTTTGATGTAACCCCTTTAAAAAACCTTATTCGTGATACGCTGGACTGCGAGAGTATCAGAAATTCCGATATCCGCCTTTTTATTTGCACCCACTCTATAACCGACCGCAAGGGTATTGAGCTTGAGGCAAAAAATCTTGATGATGA
Organism: Clostridia bacterium; assembly: GCA_017936045.1. Classification (GTDB taxonomy): domain Bacteria; phylum Bacillota; class Clostridia; order Oscillospirales; family Acutalibacteraceae; genus SFWF01. Next base: position 3,803 of record JAGBGJ010000030.1, on the reverse strand, counting down.
AAGTCTTCGCGATATGCTGCTGGCTTCGGCCTATTTTCCCGCCTTTAAGCACGAGGAAATCGGTGGCAAAATGTATACCGATGGCGGCATTTCCAATGTTTTGCCGCTGTCTCCCTTGGTTTCGCGCGGGTATAAGAACATTATTGCCATACGCCTTTACGGGCTGGGGGTTGAAAAGCGGGTTCGCCTGCCGAAGGGCACAACGGTTACCGAAATTGCCCCCCACCGCGACCTTGGCAATATGCTGAACTTTGATACCGAACCCTGTAGGAAAAATTATACCCTTGGTTATTTTGATGCCAAACGGATGCTTTACGGCCTTTACGGCGAAAATTATTATATAGACCGCACCCTTAGTGAGGAGGCCGCCTACAACATTCTTTTAGAGGTTGCAAAAAGCAGAATGAATGGCGACTATTCGCTTAGAGAACTGCACACAGAGGTTGCTAAATTCTGTAAGGAAAGCGGCAGCCGCGGCGACTATTACGATGTGCTTATAGCCTTTATGGAAAAATCGGCCGAGCGCCTTAAAATAAACCAGATGGAAATTTATTCCGATATAGCCCTGCTTGCCAAAATCGGGCTGAAATGAAGAGGTGTGATATGAAAAACAACAATTCAACCGCCTGCGAGCTGTGTGTTAACTATGTTTGGGATGATGAGGATGAGTGCTATGCCTGCCTTGTCAATTTAGATGAGGATGAATACCTAGCCTTTGTTTCCAACCCAAACTACCGCTGCCCATATTTCAGGCTTGATGATGAATACTCAATAGTTAGGAAACAAAACTAATGCTTGAAAAAAACATTAAAAAAATTACCGAGGGGGTTTACCCCTTTCATATGCCGGGGCACAAGCGCCAACCCGAGTGGCTTTGTGGCCTTGCCGACACCGACATTACCGAAATTACAGGTGCCGATGACCTGCACGCGCCCACAGGCATTATAAAAGAAGCGCAATCTAGCGCCGCCAAGCTTTTCGGCACAGTTGCCACCATATTTTTAAGCGGCGGTTCTACCGCAGGTGTGCTGTCGGGCATTTCGGCCGTTTGCGGCTTTGGTGACAATATTGTTATTGCAAGAAACTGCCATAAATCGGTGTATAACGCCTGCAAGATAAACCATCTTCGCAACCATTATGTCTACCCCACCCTAAAGCACCGAATTGGCGCATACGGCGAGATAATGCCTGCCGAAGTGGACACCGCAATGAAAAAAAGCGGCGCCAAAGCCGTGGTTATAACCTCCCCCACCTACGAGGGAGTGGTTTCGGATATTAAAACCATTGCCCGTGTTGTACATAAAAACGGCGGAATTTTAATTGTAGATTCGGCCCACGGCGCACATTTAGGGTTCAGCGATTATTTCCCGAAATCTGCCCGCACGCTTGGTGCAGATATTGTAATTGAAAGCGCCCATAAAACCCTGCCCTGCCTTACTGGTGCGGCACTGCTGCACATCTGCTCGCACAGGATAAGCTATGCCGATATTCAGGAGCAGCTTGGAATTTTTGAAACCAGCAGCCCCTCTTACCCCATACTTTGCTCTATTGACCGCGCCTTAACCAAAATTCAGCAAACCGACCTTTTTACCCCTTATGTAAAACGGCTTGAAGAATTTTATAACAAAGCAAAAGGTCTAAAAAACCTTTATCTTTTTGAAAGCGCAGATTTTGATAGGGGCAAGCTTGTAATTTCTACCGAAAATGCCGATATCAGCGGCTTTGAGCTTAAGAAAATACTGCTCGAAGACTATAAAATTGAGCTTGAAATGGCAATGCCGAACTATGCCCTTGCCATGACAAGTGTGGCCGATACCGATGAAGGCTTTTTAAGGCTTATATCGGCCCTTACCGATATTGACAGCGACCTTTCCCCCGCTAAAAAAACTGTTCTTTTTGCCCCGCCCGTTTTAGAAAAGGTGTTTGAGCCGTTCGAGGGCGAAAACGAAATCTTTTTGCCCGCCCAAAACAGCCTTGGCAAAATTTCGGCCGAATATATTTTGGCCTACCCACCGGGTAGCCCGATTATCGCCCCGGGCGAGAGAATAAACGCCGTTGCTTTGGAGTATTTAAGCCATTTGTATTCCGGTGGCGCACAAATTTTATCCAGCCGCGGCAGTTACCCCCAAAGCGTGGCCGTTTTTGAAGAAAAAGATTGAATAAATATTTGATATATAGTAAAATATAAATGTTATATATACAATTTTGGAGGACTTTAAAATGTATGAGAATTTAATGGACAGTATTGGCTTTGTGGCTCAGTTTGACCCCGATGTTGCCGATGCAATGCATAAGGAGCACAAGCGCCAGCAAAACAACATTGAGCTTATTGCCAGCGAAAACTTTGTTTCCCCTGCAGTTATGGCGGCAATGGGTTCCATTTTAACCAACAAATATGCCGAGGGTCTTCCCGGAAAGCGCTACTACGGTGGCTGTGTGAATGTTGATATTGTTGAAGACATTGCAAGACAGCGCGCTTGTCAGCTTTTTGGTGCCGACCACGCTAACGTTCAGCCCCACTCGGGCGCGCAGGCAAATATGGCTGCTTATTCGGCTGTTATCGAGCACGGCGACACCGTTATGGGTATGAACCTTGCGCACGGCGGACATTTAACCCACGGTTCTCCCGTTAATGCTTCGGGTAAGAATTACAATTTTGTGCCCTACGGTGTTAATGAAGAAGGCTTCATTGATTACGATGAGATGAGAAAAATTGCCAAGGAGTGCAAGCCTAAGCTTATTGTTGCAGGTGCTTCGGCCTACTGCAGAGAAATTAAGTTCGATGTTATTGCCGACATTGCAAAAGAGGTTGGCGCGCTATTTATGGTGGATATGGCCCACATTGCAGGCCTTGTTGCGGCCGGTCTTCATATGAGCCCCGTGCCCTATGCGGATATTGTTACAACCACCACACATAAAACCCTCCGCGGCCCCCGTGGCGGACTTATCCTTTGTAAGGAAGCCCTTGCAAAGGCCATTGACAAGGCTGTTTTCCCCGGAAATCAGGGTGGCCCCTTAATGCACGTTATTGCCGCTAAGGCTGTCTGCTTTGGCGAGGCATTAAAGCCTGAATTTAAAGAGTATCAAAAGAGAATTATTGATAACGCGCAGGCGCTGGCAAACGGCCTTATGAGCCGTGGCGTTAAGCTGGTTTCAAACGGCACCTATAACCACCTTATGCTGGTTGACCTTATTGGCAGCGGCGTTACAGTTAAGGAGCTTGAGCACAGACTCGATGAGGTTAACATTACCGCTAACAAGAACGCTATTCCTAACGACCCTGAATCCCCCTTTGTAACAAGCGGTCTTCGTATCGGTACCCCTGCCGCTACTACACGCGGCCTTAACACCGAGGATTTTGACAAAATTGCAGAGTTTATTGCCCTTGCCGTTAAGGATTTTGATGCAAACAAGGAATACATTAAAAACGGTGTAGCCGAAATTTGCAAAAAGTATCCGCTTTATTAATTAAAGAAGAAAGAAGAAAGAATAAATAATAAAAGAGGTGTGCCTTCGGCACATTTATATAGGTCGCAAAGCGACACCGTTTTTATTCTTTATTATTTGTTTAAGGAGGCAGGAAAATGAGCAGGCTTATAACCTACGGTTGCCTTTTGGCTTTTGCCCTTTTGTTTGTGTTGGGCTTTATTATAACCCCTTGGCTGTCGCTCGTTTCCTTTGCTTTTCTTTTGGTGGCCACTTTGTATTTGATATACCAAAGGCATATTAAAAAATGACATTGCTGCACGCTTAATTAAAGAAGAAATAATAAATAATAAATAATAAAAAAGGTGTGCCTTCGG
>JAGBGJ010000029.1 GCA_017936045.1 Clostridia bacterium | reverse complement strand
CCAGCGAATTTATTTAGTTGACAACGCGTGATTTTTTGCAAGGCTGACGCCTTGCAAAAAAATTACGCAAAGTCAGTTGATTAAAGGCGGTGAGCGAAACCGTATCGGGTTCGGATAGTCCTCCTCTGCTTAATCTTCGGTATATACCCTTTTAATTGAAGAAACATATTCTTCGGGCAGGTGCGAAATATCGCCCATAAATTCCACATTAATGCCCTGCTCACTGCAATTCAGCAGGGTTACGCCCGTATTGCCTGCACCTTGAACCTCGCCAAGGCGCTTAATATCATCAAAAAGAATATAGCACATAAGACATCTCAGACAGCAACCGTGGGTAACAATTAAAAATGTTTTGCCATCGTTTTCAGGGTCTGATATAAGCTTTTTAAGCCCATTTTTTGCCCTTTCGTACACCTGCTGCATACTCTCTCCGCCCGCGGGGGCAAAGGTGTGGGGAGCGTGGTACCAAGCCTGCTTTAAATCGGGGTTGTTATCAAAAATAAAGTCCCAAGGCTTGCCATCAAGAGCGCCTAAATTAATCTCTATAAAATCGTTATTCGTAAAAACCTGCATACCCTTGGCATCTGCCACAGCTTTTGCGGTTTTTTGGGCGCGGGTTAGTCTTGAAGCATAGATTTTATCAAGCTTAACATCCTTAAAGCGGGCGGCCAGAAATTCAAGCTGTCGGCTTCCCTTTTCGCTTATATCGGCATTGTGCTGGCCTTGGAAAATTCTTTCCTTATTACCCTGAGATTCGCAGTGGCGCACAAGATAAATTTTAGTCATTTTCCCTCACCCTATTTCAGCTGCCACATCTCGGTTTTCCAGTCTCCGCCGCCAATACCTCCGTTTATTCTAAGGCCGTATTCCATAAGCTGAGCGCCATAATACTTTTCGCCTGAATTTACATCGGTATAAACGCGGTCGGCCTCCAGGCCCTTGAGCTTAATTGTGGTTTGAAGGTTAACAGCGTGGGTTTTCAGCCTCATTGCGCCAACAATTACATTACCGTCCAGCTCATACTGATAAGCGGCGTAATCATCGGTAGCAGGGTTAGAGAGTCTGAAATATTTACCCTTTGCGAAAACATCATAATTTTCAATATAGAACTTAATAAAGTCCTTAATATAAGCCTTGTCGGCATTGGTAAGCTCTTCGGGGGCAAGTTCGTAACCGAAGGAGCCGGTTAGCGCAATAATATGTCTTGCCTGCATTGAAACTGCCCTGCCTGTTTGCTGGTTGGGGCAAACCGAAACATGGGCCGACTGCGTGCTCATAGGGTAGATAAAGGATGTGCCGTACTGAATAGAGGTACGCTCTACCGCATCGGTATCATCACTTGTCCAGATTTGGGGGGTATAGTAAAGCATACCAATATCGAAACGGCCGCCGCCCGATGCGCAGCCCTCGAAAAGGACATTCGGGAAATCGGTTACCAGTCTTTCAAGCACGCTGTAAAGGCCAAGCATATATCTGTGGTAGTATTCGCCCATTTGGTCTGCCTTTAAAAAGGCCGAGCCGATATGGGCCATAGTTCTGTTATAGTCCCACTTAACATACTCAATATTTGCGCCATTTAAGATGTTTGCAATGCTGTCGTAAACATAGTCGCAAACCTCGGGGTTAGCAAGGTCGAGCACTAGCTGCCAGCGGGTTTCGGTGGGGTGTCTGCCATCAATTTTCATTGCCCATTCGGGTTTAGTGCGGAAAAGGTCGCTATCGGGACAAATCATTTCGGGTTCGAACCAGATTCCCAGCTTTAAGCCCTTGGAATTCACATAATCGCACAGGGGCTTGAGGCCGCCACGGATTTTTTCTTCGTTAACATACCAGTCGCCAAGAGAACAATGGTCGGAATTTCTTTTGCCGAACCAGCCATCATCAATAACAAGCAGTTCAACACCAAGCTCGGCGCAAATATCGGCCGCGTTTTTAACCGTTTCCTCGGTAAATTTAAAGGCGCAGGCCTCCCAAAGGTTTAAGAGCACGGGGCGGCGGGCATCGCGGTAGATGCCGCGGCAAACCCTGTTTTTAATTAGGGCGTGGAAGTTTTGGGAAAGGGTATTAAGTCCGTTTGCGCTATAGGACATAACAAGCTCGGGGGTGGAAAAGCTTTCCCCTGAATTAAGATTCCAACGGAAGTTATCGGGCGCAATTCCGCCCGACATATTAACAACACCGTAGCGGTTTAAATCGACTGTCATTTTATGGTTACCCGAATATGCAAGGGCAATACCGACAGCGCCGCCGAAATCCTCGGTAGCGGTGTGGTCGGTAACAATTAAGAAGGGGTTAGCTGCGTGGGAGCTGGAGCCGACATTTGAAGACACCGAAACAGCGTTATGCGCTAAGGGTGTGCGCTCGATTTGTCTTTCTCTGGCCCAGGTGCCGTAGTTGGTTATAACATCGAAACCCTTGTTATCAAAGGCAATATTTCCGCTAAGTGCGCGAAGCAGGGTTACTTCACTACTGCCACCGTTTGTGATTTTTGCAAAACGGGTTATAACATCGTAGTCATAGAAAACACTGTAGTAAAGGCGAACTTCAAGGCCGCTTACCTCATCTTTGGTTTGAACCTCTAAGGTCTGAACATTGTCACCCTCTTTGGCATAGGCCGCGGGCAGGCCTTCTATTTGGGGCTTACCATTAGTTATGTTATAGCCTGCAACCTTGATTTCGGCAAAGTTTGTGCCATCGGCATTGAGCACCTCCAAAGCGGGGGTGGTTATTCCGCCGTCACCAAAGGTGGGATATTCAAGCAGGGCATTATCTAAGGTGGGAAGATTATCACTTATGTTGGACTGAAAATCTCCGTTATAGCGGCACCTTTTTGCCATATATCCATGGTCGCCGACAGGTAGCCTTTTGCCGTAATATGTATGGGTAAGCAAGCCGTTTTCGTTATGCATTACATAGCTTGTGTTTTTTGTATTTAACTGAAACTGATTGTCTTTT
>JAGBGJ010000028.1 GCA_017936045.1 Clostridia bacterium | reverse complement strand
TCACCCTCTGCACGGGTAATAACCGCAGCCTTGTGTCCTTCTGCTTCAAGTAGTGTTTCACGGCGGTCGCGCTCAGCCTTCATTTGCTTTTCCATCGCGTTTTGAATTTCAGCGGGAGGAATAATGTTCTTAAGCTCAACACGGTTAACCTTAATACCCCATTGGTCGGTGGCACTATCAAGAATTTCGGTCATTTTTCCGTTGATGGTATCGCGTGAGGTGAGTGTATCATCAAGTTCAAGCTCGCCAACGATGTTACGCAGTGTTGTTGCGGTAAGGTTTGAAAGCGCGCTTATCGGGTTAACTGCACCATAGGTGAAAAGCTTGGAATCAAACACTTTAAAGTAAACCACAGTATCAATTTGCATGGTAACATTATCTTTAGTGATAACGGGCTGTGGGGGAGAATCAAGAACCTGCTCTTTAAGGGTAACCTTTTTGGAAACACGGTCAATAACGGGAATTAAAAAGTGAAGTCCTGCGCTCCAGGTCTTATTATACTTACCAAGTCTTTCAATAACATACTCGGTGGCCTGAGGAACAACCTTAAGGCACAAGAACAAAAGAACAATAACAACAATAGCAATTACATATGGCATAAAATCACCCTTTCTGGATTATCGCGTAAATATCTTACGCTATTTTAATTATACATATTTCGGCACATTGTGTCAATTTTTTGATGTATAATCAAAATCAAATGTTATAACGCACTGATAAGTGGGGTCAATTTCCTTAGCAATTTTTTCAATTTCTTTTTTAACCCTCTTCTTATCCTCTGCAAGGTCAACGGGCAGCACAACATCAAAAATAAGATTGGTGCGCTCATCACTTTTAGGTGTCATTCTAAAATCGTGTATGGTAAGGGAGGAATGAATAGCCTTAATTCTTTCGGCCACGGTGTCTCTGGCCGTGGTAAGAATTTCGTTATCGGTTTCAACAGGGTCCATATGTATTGTTAGAAGTATACCCGTGCGCTCAAATACCACCTTTTCACAAATATCAATTTGTTCGTGGCATTTAACAATATCGGTATCGGCAGGCACTTCAACGTGAACCGAAGCAAAGCACCTTCCGGGGCCGTAATTGTGTGCCAAAAGGTCGTGTACGCCTAAAAAACCATCAAAGCTCATAATTTCGTTTTCAAGCGTTTTAGCGGTCTGCTCATCAATCGGCTCGCCCAGCAGCGGATTAATGGTCTCTTTGGCGGTCCTAAAGCCCGACCAAATAATATAAAGCGACATTGCAAGACCAACATAAGCATCTATATTAAGGCTTGTAAACATCATTACAACAACCGAAACAAGAATAGCAGTTGTTGTGAATACATCGTTAAGGCAGTCCTGCGCGGTGGCAAGAATTGCCGAGGAATTAATTCTTTTGCCAACCTTCCTATTGTAAAAATACATCCAAAGCTTAACTAAAACCGAAACGGCAAGAATTGCAACCGCTAAAAAGTCTAAATTAAGCGGCTCGGGATGTAAAATCTTATCAAAAGAGCTCTTTAAAAGCTCCATACCCATCATAAAAATAAGCCCCGAAACAATAAATGCCGATATGTATTCATATCTTCCGTGGCCGTAGGGGTGGTCGGGGTCGGCAGGCTTAGCCGCAAGGCGGAAGCCGTACATAGTAACAAGGGAAGAACCCATATCCGATAGGTTGTTAAAGGCATCTGCAATAATCGAGATAGAGGAGGAAATAATTCCTGCCGCTAGTTTTATTCCAAAAAGCAGTAAATTACAACAAATACCAACGATACCTGTAAGGGTGCCGTGTTTTTGTCTTTGCTTGTTTTCTGCTATAAAAGCATCGTTCATTAAAGCTTGCTTCCTTTCGCGCCCTTTGTGCCAAAAGAAACACCCGACAAAATATTGGTGTCAATGGTGAAGGTCAGGTTTTCACGGTTTCTGTTTCTTCTAAACGCAAGGGAAATCAGTTTATCCAAAAGCTCGCTATAGGGTGTGCCGGTAGCCTCCCATAAATAGAATGCAAGTGAGCCCGGAATGGTGTTAATTTCGTTTACATATACCTTGTCGGTATCGGTATCAATAATAAAGTCAATTCTAACAACACCTGCGGCACCAAGCGCCTTAAATACCTTTTTGGCAAGCTCTCTTATTTCATTGCTCTTAGTCTCGCTTAGTTCAGCAGGAATTTTTCTGGAAAGAGAGGCCATTCCCTTATTGCCCGAAGACTTGGAGTTTGCCATATATTTGTCTTCATAAGATAAAATCTCATCATTCATAAAGGGTTCTTCACAAACCGAAGCACAGCAGGAATCAGCATCTCCCACAACCGAGCAGTTAATTTCCCTAATAGCCGAAACTGCATGTTCAATAAGCACCTTGTCAGAAAATGAAACTGCCAAATCAATAGCATCAATAAGGGCGTTTTTGTCATTTGCCTTGGTAATTCCAACCGAAGAGCCAAGGTTAACAGGCTTCACTATCATGGGGTAGCCAATTTCCTTTTCGGCCCTTTCAATAACAGCTTCCTTTTCCTTTGCGTATTCCCTTGCATAAAAGCAAATGCAGGGCAAAACGGGCAGACCTGCCGCATCCATAACATATTTGAATACAGCCTTATCCATTCCAACCGAGGAGGACAAAATATCACAGCCCACATAGGGAAGTCCCAAAAATTCAAGGTAGCCCTGAAGTGTTCCATCTTCACAATTGGTGCCGTGTACAACGGGGAAGGCAACATTTAAAACAATGTCCTTCTTTTTGCTGAACATTTTGTTGTTTAAAAACTTAAGCACAACATCCTTGCCCGATTTTACAAGGGTAACAGGCTCAGAAGCGGCAAGCAGCGTCTTAATATCGCGGAAGGATTCAATTTCAAACATTTTATCGCTACAGTACATTTCGCCGCTTTTGGTAACATAAATGGGCACAACATCATACTTTTCGCGGTTTACCGAACGCATAGCCTGAACAGCCGAAATAATAGAAACCTCGTGTTCAACCGAACGGCAACCAAACATAAAAGCAACAGTAGTTTTCATAATTTTTACACCTTATTTCAAATAATTATCGGGCAGGTCGTTTTCAAGTAAAACAACCGTATTTGCATCGGCAAAGGAGGAATAAATGTCCATAGCCTCCATAAACGAAGCAGCAATGTGCATATTGTCTTCGGGGTAGCCTGCCTCTTTAGCACCAAGCACCAAGGGCTCGCTACGCTTTTTGCCCACAAAAATAATCTTATCGCAAACCTTTGCGGCAGCCGCGCCAAGCGACTTGTTACATTCAAATTCCTTATCACCAAGCTCAACCAGACCTGGGGTAATAATAACCTTCTTCATACCTTCAAAGGAATTAAGCACATTAACAGCTTCAAGGCAACCCTCGGGGTTAGCGTTATATGCATCATCAATTAAAATCGAGCCGTTTACCGAGCCTTTAAGCTGTAGTCTGTGCTCGGTTGGGGTAAGGCGGGAAACTGCAAATGTAATATCCTCCGGCGAAACGCCAAGATTATATGCCACGGCCGCCGCACCTATAATGTTAAGAATGTTGTGTCGGCCAAGCAGCTTGGTGGTAACCGAAACTCTGTCGTTGTTTAAAACAAGGTCAAAGCTGGCACCATTTCTTCCCGAAGCAATGTTTTGGGCATAATAATTTGTGCCTGCAGCGGAAGAATAAAGTATAACATCTTTATTGGCGCTATCCGCTATAATCTTGTTATCTCCATTTGCAAAAACCATACCGCCCTTTGCCTTTACGGCATCGTAAAGTTCAAATTTGGTTTTAAATACATTGTCAACCGTTTTAAAGGTTTCAAGGTGCTGTGCGCCAACCGAGGTTATAAGGCCAAGGTCGGGGTGAACAATATCGCAAATTTCCTTAATGTCGCCAATATTTTTAGCGCCCATTTCGCAAACAAATATTTCAGTATCTGCCCTAAGGCTTTCTCTTATAGTTCTTACAACACCCATTGGTGTGTTAAAGCTTTCGGGGGTGTGCAGTACATTGTACTTTTCACTTAGTATTCTTGATAAAATATACTTTGTGCTGGTTTTACCAAAAGAACCTGTAATACCAATAACACGAATCCCGTGAACCGAAGATAAAAGCTTTTTAGCATCGCTTATATAATAGTTGGCATAAGCTTTTTCAATCGGCTTTAAGGCAATTAAGGAAAGCAGGCAAAGCACTTCGGGGAATATTGTAAGCAGGGTTAGTGCGGCCAAAAGCACCGAGCCCCAAACGCCGCCTAAAACAAGGCCTAAAACACCAAGTAATAAAAGCAGCACCAAGGCAAAAGCAAACATTCTTTTAACCCTTGCGGTATAAACCAGCCGTTTAATGGAAGCGGCATTAAGGGAAGCACTCTTCCAACCGAAATAAAGGGCCACCGCGGCAAAAAGGGTAAGGCTGTT
>JAGBGJ010000027.1 GCA_017936045.1 Clostridia bacterium | reverse complement strand
GGCACAAAGCACACGACCCCAGTTTGCATCGGCACCGAACATTGCTGCCTTTGTGAGAGATGAGCAGATTACCGACTTTGCAACTATTTTTGCAACGGTATCGTTTGCAGCGCCCTTTACTTCACATTCAAGAAGCTTTGTAGCGCCCTCTCCATCCCCTGCTATCATTCGACAAAGCTGAACATTAACGGTGTTAAGAGCCTTACAAAACGTATTGAAAGCCTCGCCCTCGGCGGTTATCATTTCATTTTCGGCCATACCGTTTGCCATAACGGTTACCATATCGTTAGTAGAGGTATCGCCATCAATGCTTACCATATTAAAGGTTGTTTTAATATCGGCGCTTAAGGCCTTTTGAAGCATTTCAGGTGAAATGGCGGTATCGGTTGTGATGAAAACAAGCATTGTTGCCATATTGGGATGAATCATTCCAGAGTCCTTTGCTATACCACCGATTTTACACTCTTTGCCACCAATATTAAAACTTACAGCAACCTCTTTGGGGATTGTATCGGTAGTCATAATGCCTTCGGCCGCAAGACTGCCATCATAAGAAAGGCCTTTTACAAGTTCGGGGATTCCGTTCTTTATGGGGGTAATATCCAAAGGCTGTCCGATAACACCGGTTGATGCAACTATTACATCGTTAGCATCAATACCAAGTGCACTTGCTGTAAGCGAGCACATTTCCTTTGCAATTTCTATACCATTGGCATTACAGGTGTTGGCATTTCCACTGTTGCAAATTGCCGCCGAGGCATAGCCATCGGAAATATTCTGTTTTGTAACTACATTGGGTGCGCCCTTAACAAGATTTGTTGTGTAAACGCCTGCTGCTGCCGCTCTTTTTTCGCTAACAATAAGCGCCAAATCACGCTTGGTGCGATTCTTACGAATTCCACAATGTATTCCGTTGGCCTTAAAGCCCCTTGCGGCACATACGCCGCCATTTATAAGTTGCATTTTATACTCCTTAAATGTTTAGTCCTGTAGTAATATCGGTGCCTATCATAATGTTCATACACTGAAGTGCGGCGCCCGAGGCACCTTTGCCCAAATTATCGTAACGGGCAATTAGAAGGATTCTGTCTTCATTACCCTCTACAAAAATTTGCATACTGTCTTTTCCCATTATACCGTTTGCTGAAACAAGTCCGTTTTCGCCTATTTCGCTGCAAAACTCTACTATAGGACCATTATATTTGTTTTTGTAGATTGCCTTAATATCGTTTATGTCGGCATTTTTCAGTTGCTCCTTAAACAGCGGAACGGTCACACACATACCACTGTAAAAGTCTGCCACTATGGGGCAAAAAACGGGCGCATTATCTATACCGGAAATTGCCTTCATTTCCTTTAAATGCTTATGCTGTTGAGCCAAAGCATACTGGCGCGGAGCATTGAAAATATCGGGTCTGCCGATATCCTCATATTCGGCAATCATCTTTTTGCCGCCACCCGAATAGCCGGTTATAGAATGGCAGGTTATAAGTGCAGCTTTAGGTAAAACTCCAGCATCAACCAAGGGTTTAACAAGTGCGATAAATCCACTTGCATGGCAACCCGGGACTGCTACCCTATTTGCATTTTTAACCGTTTCAAAGCCGTTTTCAAATACCTCAGGAAAGCCGTAAATCCACTGCTCACTTGTACGGTGGGCAGTGGAAGTATCGAGTATTCTTACATTTTCATTTGCATGGCTTACCGCTTCTATTGCAGCAGCATCAGGCAGACAAAGAAATGTTATATCTGAGGAATTTATTGCATTGGTTCTGGCATCAAGGTCTTTTCGCAACTCTTCGGGAAGTGTTATAAGCTCTATATCTTCCCTTGCGCTTAGTCTATCGAATATTCTAAGCCCTGTTGTGCCTTGACTACCATCAATAAAAACCTTTGTCATTATTTTTGTTCCCTCTTCTTATCAAGCATTGCTTTAACCTTAATTGGTAAGCCGTAAAGGTTAATAAAGCCTGCAGAATCCTTTTGGTCGTAAGCGCCGCCATCATCACCGAAGGAAGCGACTTCATCATCGTAAAGGGTGTAGGGAGATGTTACGCCTGCATTGATGATGTTACCCTTATAAAGCTTAAGCTTTACATCGCCTGTAACAGTTTCCTGAGTTTTATCAACAAATGCAGAGATTGCTTCACGCAGAGGAGTGAACCACTGACCAAAGTAAACAAGCTCGCCAAACTTTTGAGCAACAAGCTTCTTGTAGTGAGAGGTTTCTCTATCAAGGCAAAGCATTTCGAGAAGCTCGTGTGCTTTGTAGAGGATTGCACCACCGGGAGTTTCATAAACGCCACGGCTCTTCATACCAACAAGGCGGTTTTCTACGATGTCGAGAAGTCCGATTCCGTTTGCACCACCAAGCTCGTTAAGCTTTTCAACTATGGCAAGTGCTTTCATTTCCTTGCCATCAATAGCGGTGGGAACACCCTTTTCAAAATGAATTGTAACGTATGTAGGAACATCGGGAGCCTGTTCAGGGGCAACCGACATTTCAAGGAAGCCCTCTTTAGAGTAGGTAGGCTCGTTAGCGGGGTCTTCAAGGTCTAAGCCTTCGTGAGAGAGGTGCCAAACGTTCTTATCCTTGGAATAGTTAGTTTCACGGTTGATTTTAAGAGGAATGTTATGTGCTTCGGCATATTCAATTTCTTCTTCACGAGATTTAATATCCCATTCACGCCAAGGAGCAATGATTGCCATTTCGGGAGCGAAAGCCTTAAGAGTAAGTTCGAAACGAACCTGGTCGTTACCTTTGCCTGTACATCCGTGGCAAATTGCGTCTGCACCCTCTTTAATTGCGATTTCGGCAAGACCCTTAGCAATGCAGGGGCGAGCGTGTGATGTGCCGAGGAGATAGCTTTCATAATCGGCACCAGCCTTAAGACAAGGCCAAATATAATCTTCTACATATTCATCCTTAAGGTCGAGTACATAGAGCTTGGAAGCGCCTGTTTTAATTGCCTTTTCTTCAAGGCCGTCAAGCTCGGTTCCCTGACCTACATCACCGGATACGGCAATAACTTCACAGTTATTATAGTTTTCTTTAAGCCAAGGAATGATGATTGAAGTGTCAAGTCCGCCCGAATATGCAAGAACTACCTTTTTGATTTGAGATTTATCCATTGTATTTTCCTCCGAAAATTTGTGTTTCTTTGTGCATAATTATGCAACTAAAACGAATAAAAGTCAACACCTTTTTAAAACATTGTAGAATAGAGCTATTTTTATTAACTATGCAGGGTTTCTTTTATCTATTTTAACCAATACGCATTTGCATATTTATGCATATGCCGTTGCATATATGCATAAAAGTCCAAGAATTACTTCTTGGACTTATTCTTCTCTTTTCTTATTATTTGTGGTTGCCCACCCAAAACTGCATCTTTGGTTATGATAACCTTTTCTACAGTGCTGTCGGATGGAACCTCGAACATTGGCGCTTGCAGTGCTTTTTCAATTATTGAACGCAGGCCACGCGCACCCGTTTTTCTTTCAATTGTAAGCTCGGCAATATAGCTTAGCGCTTCATCGGTAAACTCAAGCTCAATACCATCAATATTAAACAGCGCTTTGTACTGCTTAACGATAGAGTTCTTGGGTTCGGTCATAATTTTTATAAGGGTTTCCTTATCCATTGCAGAAAGGCCTGTTATTACAGGTATTCTACCCACAAGTTCAGGTATAATGCCGAACTTAACAAGGTCTTTATGGGTTACATCCTTATAAAAATCGGAAGAATCCATTTCCTTTTTGGATTTTACATCTTGTTCAAAGCCGAGGCTGGAGCCACCCTTACGGCGTTTAATAATATTTTCGATACCATCAAACGCGCCGCCGCAAATAAACAAAATGTTAGTTGTATTAATGGGAATAAACTCCTGCTGAGGATGTTTTCTTCCACCCTGGGGCGGAACATTGGCAACAGTACCCTCAAGTATTTTTAGGAGAGCCTGCTGTACGCCTTCGCCGCTTACATCACGGGTAATGCTTGTGTTTTCGCTTTTGCGGGCAATTTTATCAATTTCATCGATATATATAATTCCCCTTTCGGCCTTGGCAATATCAAAATCAGCCGCTTGTATAAGGCGAAGCAGAATATTTTCAACATCTTCGCCAACATAGCCTGCCTCTGTAAGGGTTGTTGCATCTGTTATGGCAAAAGGTACACCAAGCGACTTTGCAAGGGTTTGTGCCAAAAGAGTTTTGCCAACACCTGTGGGACCCAAAAGAAGAACGTTACTTTTATTAAGCTCTACATCCGATTTATCGGCTTTAAATATACGCTTATAGTGGTTATATACTGCCACAGCCAATGTGATTTTAGCCTCATCTTGACCGATTACATATTCATCAAGATGCGCCTTAATCTCCTTTGGCTTTGGAAGAACAAATTCGGGCGCAGCCTCTTTCTTATTCTTGCGATAAGCGGGAGCGGGGTGCTCTTCGGGGTATAGGATGTTACTGCAAAAATCTATGCACTCATCACATATATATACACCCGGACCTTCTATTAATCTATCCACCTGATGCTCATTTTTTCCGCAAAAAGAACAGCGTATTTCTTTAGAATTGTTATTGCCGTTTGGCATATTGCTCTCCTTTAAAAAAAGTTAAGAAAACCTCCATATTGCTATGGAGATTTTCTTTAAATTATCTTTTTTCGATAACCTTATCGATAAGGCCATATTCCATAGCCTCTTTTGCCGACATAAAGTTATCGCGTTCGGTATCGCGCTCGATTACCTCAAGCGGCTGACCTGTGCGTTCGCTTAAAATCGTGTTAAGTGTGTTTCTTGTCTTTTCAATATGGCGTGCGTGAATAAGAATATCACTTGCCTGACCTTCTGCAGAGCCTAACGGCTGATGAATCATAATCTCGCTGTTGGGAAGCGCATAGCGCTTACCTTTGGTTCCTGCAGCAAGAAGGAATGCACCCATGCTGGCTGCCATACCGATACAAATAGTTGAAACATCACATTTGATATACTGCATAGTATCATAGATAGCCATTCCTGCAGAAACACTTCCGCCGGGGCTGTTGATATAAAAGCTAATATCCTTTTCAGGGTCCTGGCCTTCAAGATATAAAAGTTGTGCAATAATAAGGCTTGCAGAATCATTATTTACCTGGTCGGGTAAAATTATGATTCTATCGTTTAAAAGGCGAGAATAAATGTCATAAGAACGTTCGCCTCTGCTTGTTTGTTCCACAACATAAGGAATTGTCATACCCATTTTAACACCTCTTAGAAATATTATTAAATATTATGAACAAATTCCGAATTCTATAAACAATTATTCAGCAGTTTCTTCTGCCTTTTCTTCGGTTTCTGCTTTTTTGGTTGTCTTCTTTGCAGTTGACTTTTTAGCTGTAGACTTCTTTGCAGGAGTCTTCTTTTCAGCTACTTCCTTAACCCTATAGAGGACGAAAACCTGCGCATTCTCTCCGAAGAAATTTATGATATCTGTGATACATCCGGATATGTAAAGCACAGTGC
>JAGBGJ010000026.1 GCA_017936045.1 Clostridia bacterium | reverse complement strand
GCACCTTGCAATTACCTGTTGCATAAGTGAGGGGGCGCAAACATAACCCAACGCTCTGCCCGCACCTGCTACAGCGGCATAAAGCTTGGCAAAGTTATCGGCAAAAGAGGGGACATATACATAACCGATTCTTTCCCCGGGTAAAGACAGCGACTTGCTGTAGGAATAGCAAACTACCGTATTGCGGTAAATGGTTGGTATAAACGAAACATCTACATTGCCGTAAACCAGCTCTCTATAGGGCTCATCCGAGATTATATATATAGGATGCCCGAATTCGTTGGATTTAGCTTCTAAAATTTCGGCCAGCTTTTTAAGTGTTTCTTTAGAGTATACTCTACCCGAAGGGTTGTTAGGCGAATTTACAATAATACCTGCCGTGTGTTCGTTAATTAAGCTGCAAAGCGCATCAAAATTAATTTGAAAATCCACTGTATCGGCAGGAACAACTTTTAGCTTTGCACCTCTGCCTTCAACAAAAACCTTGTATTCGGGGAAGTAGGGCGCAATCGCAATAAATTCGGTTTTGTCTGTTTCGCTTAATGCACCAAATACACAGCAAAGTGCTGCGGCCGCACCGCAGGTAATATATAATTCATCAGCAAAAGCATTTACATTAAAACGAGCAGAAAGGTTTTCGGCAATAGCTTTTCTTGCTTCCATCAGTCCGCCGGCACTTGTATATCCGTGGGTTAAAACCGAAGGGTTGGTGTTTATGATATCTTTTATAGCCTCATCAATTTCCATTGGGGCAGGGGTGCTGGGGTTGCCAAGGCTAAAATCAAAAACCTTGTCCGAGCCTAGCCTTTCAGCCTGCTTTTTGCCATATTCAAAAAGTTCTCTAATAGCCGAACGCGCCGTTCCAAGCTTTAAATTATCTTTATTTATCAACAAAATTACTCCTTTAATTAATATATTTTTAATATAATGCTAAAAATATTTAAAGTCAACCATTTTCACTTGAATATGGAATTTATTGTTGTAAAATGTAAAATAGGTAAATTTGTGGATTTTGGATGGTGTTTAAATTGAGAAAGACAAAAATAGTATGTACTCTTGGCCCTGCCAGCTCAACAGAACAGGCAATAACTAAGCTTTTTAAAAGCGGAATGAATGTTGGTCGCCTTAACTTTTCCCACGGCAGCCACGAGAGCCATAAGGAAACAATAGAGCTCTTCCGCAGGGTTAGGGATAGCTTGGGAATCTCAGCGGCTATTCTTCTTGATACCAAGGGTCCTGAAATCAGAACAGGCCTTTTAGAAAATGGGGAAGCAGAGCTGCTTGAGGGTGGCGAGTTCACATTAACCAATACCGAAATGGTTGGAAACAGCAAATGTGCTAGTATGAATTATCCCGGCCTTAATAAACTCCTTAAAACAGGGGATATAATAAAGGTTGATGATGGAAGTCTGGTTTTATCGGTTGAAAATGTCGATGAAACCAATATTAACTGCCGAGTAGTTGTTGGCGGTATACTCAAAAACCGCAAAAGCATCAACGTGCCGGGTGTTCACCTAGATATGCCCTATCTTTCCGAAAAAGATAAGGCCGATATTATTTTCGCTGTGGAAAACGATGTGGACTATGTAGCAGCATCCTTTGTTAGAACCAAAAAGGATGTTATAGACCTTCGCAAGTTTTTAAATTACCACGGTGGACATTCTATTAAAATAATATCCAAAATAGAAAATGCCGATGGTGTAGACCATTTTGATGAAATTCTTGAAGAATCTGATGGCATAATGGTTGCCCGCGGTGATATGGGCGTAGAGGTTGAATACGAAAAGCTTCCAGGTCTTCAAAAGAGATTTATTAAATCCTGCTATGGTGCAGGTAAAATTGTAATTACAGCAACCCAAATGCTGGAGTCTATGATTCATTCCTACAACCCAACCCGTGCCGAGATTACCGATGTCGCAAATGCCGTTTTTGATGGTACAAGTGCGGTAATGCTTTCGGGCGAAACCGCAATGGGTGACCATCCTGCGCGTGTTGTTGAGGTTATGTCAAACATTGTTCGCCAGGCAGAAACCGATGCAAGCAATATGAATATGTTTGCAAATCGCAACTTTGTTAATGAAAAGGATACAGCTAACGCTATTTGCGATGCCGCTTGCACCACCGCAAAGGACCTCGGAGCCGAGGCTATAATCGCTGTTACCAAATCGGGTCATACCGCACGCAGACTGTCGAAGTTTAGGCCCAACGAGCCTATTGTTGCATCCACTCCCGAACTTAAAACCTTCCATCAGTTATCGCTGTCTTGGGGTGTGCATCCCGTGCTGGCAAGAAACCAACAAAGTGAAGAGGCACTTTTTCTTCACGCGCTTGATTGTGCTAAACAAATCGACATAATTAAAAAGGGTGATACCGTTGTAATTGTTGGCGGTTCGCCACTCAATATATGCGGAAACACCAATACTATCAAAGTTATGCAGGCAAATTGATATAATATTAACAAACTTAGCAAAAAACTATTGACCAAACGCTAAAAATAGTGTACAATGTTTTCGACTTAGGACAGGAATGTCCTTTGAATATTTTTTACTTTAAGGAGTAGAATGTTATGAAAAAAATTCTCGCATTAGTACTCGCAATTGCTATGTTAGCTACCTTCGCTGCTTGCGGCGGTGCTAAAGAAGCTGAGTACAAACTCGGTATGGGCATTTCTGTTTCTCTCGATTCTTCTAAGGACCAGACCGCTCAGGCTGACGCTACCGTTGCTACCGTTGTTCTCGACGCTGAAGGCAAAATCGTAGCTGCTGACCTCGACTGCGCTCAGACTAAGGTTAAGGCTGCTGACGTTGACGACCTTTCTAAGGTAGACGTTCGCACCAAGAAGGAAAAGAAAGAAGACTACAATATGAAGGGCGCTTCTCCCATTGGTAAAGAATGGTATGAGCAGGCTGCTGCATTTGTAGAAAAGATGGTTGGCAAGACTGTTGCTGACATCGAAGCTATCGAAACCAAGGGAGAAAACGGCCACAACGTTGCTGTTGATGCTGACCTCTATGCTGCTTGCACCATGGACATCACTGCTTTCAAGGCTGCTTTCGTTGCTGCTTGCAAAGATGCACAGGCTAAGACCTTCACCGCTGCTGCTGATTCCTTCAAGCTTGGTCTTGATGTAGAAACCAACGTTACCGGTTCTAAGGCTACTGAAGCTCAGCTTTACTCTACCTTCGGCGCTATCGTAGTTGACAAGGATGGCAAGACTCTTGCTGCTATCGTTGATGAAATTCAGCCCAAGGTTACCTTCGATGAAGAAGGCGTTGTAGCTGACAAGAAGTACACCGATACTAAGAGAAATCTTAAAGAAGATTACAACATGGTTAAGTTCAGCCCCGAAGGCACCTGCATTGCAGAGTGGTATGTTCAGGCTGCTAGCCTTACCGATTACATTGCAGAAAAAGGCATGACCGCTGACGAAATCGCTGCTATCGCTACTGCCGACACACGTAAAGATGGTTATATGCGTCCTACCGATGCTGACCTCGCTGCTGTTTGCACCATGCAGATTGCTGGCTATCAGGCAGTTCTCGCTAACGCTGCAAAATAATTTAGCCTAAAGCTATAACAAAAAGAGGGGAATAATCTTCCCCTCTTTTTTTCTTAAATTGAGGTGAAAGATTTGAAGAGAATAGTTTCTTGTGCTTTGCTCATAAGTTTAATAGTGTCGTGCCTTTGCTCTTGCGCTAAGCAGAAGGAACGATTTACCGAAACTTACCTTGAGTATTTTGATACTGCATCCACCATAGTAGGCTTTGAATTTGAGTCAGAGGCTTTTGATAAAAATTGTGAGTTTATTGAAGCACAGCTTGAAGAATATAATAAGCTTTACGATATTTATAAATCCTATGAAAATGTAAATAATATCCGCACAATAAACCAAAATGCTGGTAAAGAGCCCATAAAGGTAGATAAAAAAATAATCGACCTGCTTGATTATTGTATTGAACTTTATAATAAAACAAACGGTAAAACCAATATTGCAATGGGCAGTGTGCTATCTATTTGGCATAATTATAGAGAAATGTACGGTGGAGATGAGGAAGACCCCGAGGCAAAGCTCCCCGAAATGGATGCTTTAAAAGAGGCCGCCCTGCACACCGATATAAACAATATTATTATCGACCGTGAAAACAGCACAGTTTTACTGAGCGATAAAGATATGTTGCTCGATGTGGGCGCAGTTGCCAAGGGCTACGCAACCGAGCAAATCGCCAAAGCCTTAGAGACGCAGGGAGTTACTAACTATACCCTTAATATAGGCGGCAATATCCGCACCATCGGTCCTAAGGGGGATGGCACCCCTTGGATAACCGCTGTTGCTATGTCCGATACCACAGGCACAGGCGAAAATACGGTTAGGGTAAAACTTGATGGTCAGGCCTTTGTAACCTCTGGCACATACCAAAGATTTTATTTGGTAGATGGTGTGGCATACCATCATATTATCGACCCCGAAACCCTTATGCCTAAATTCAATTTTATATCCATCTCTATTTGCTGTGAAGATAGCGGCCTTGCCGATGCACTCTCTACCGCAACCTTTAATATGTCGGCCGAAGAAGGTATGACATTTATTAATTCTATTGATGGAGTAGAGGCCATGTGGATAACAAGTGATGGGAAACTGCTCTATTCCCAAAACTTTAAAGATATAATTTATAAAGAGTAGGTTTTATGAATTTAATTATTTGTTTAGATAACGGCGGCGGATACTCTTTTGCAGGCCGCAGGCAAAGTAGCGATAAATTTCAGCTTGCAGATATGTTAAGTATGGTTGGGGATAATAACCTTTACTTAACCGAATATTCGGCAAAGCTGTTCGAAAATATTCCTCAAAATGTTATTGTGTCCGAAGACCCAATTAACACGGCCAAGGAAAGCGATTTTTGCTTTGTCGAAAATGTAGATGTTGGCTGCCCTGATATTGGAAAGCTTATAATCTACCGCTGGAACAGGGCGTATCCATCCGATAAAAAACTGCCGCCAGAACTGATTTACGGCAAGGAGCTAGCTGAAACCTATGAATTTTCGGGAAACTCCCACGAAAGAATTACAAGAGAGGTTTATAAATAATGAAGCTTAGAAGCATTAGCGTAATAAGTATTGCTTTAGCGTTTTGTATATTGCTTTGTGGTTGTGTATCTTCGGTAGACCCGCAGGTTAACAGCAGCCTGCCCTCATCATCGGTTTCCTCAGGCGAAATACCGGCCCCTACTAACGAGCCATACTCGGTATTAAACGATAACATTCCTTCATTTGCAAATGCTCCGCTTACATCAGTTTCGTTTGAGCGCTTTAGCGAGCTTGATGACTTGGGCCGTTGCGGTGTTGCCGAGGCCTGTGTAGGCGTTGATATAATGCCTACCGAAGAAAGAGGTGCTATCGGTCAGGTTAAGCCAAGCGGATGGCATACCGTAAAATACGATATAGTTGATGGTAAATATCTCTATAACCGTTGCCATCTTATCGGCTTCCAGCTAACGGGAGAAAATGCAAACGAACAAAACCTGATAACCGGTACCAGATATTTTAATGTGGAGGGTATGCTGCCCTTTGAAAATATGGTGGCCGACTATGTTAAAGAAACCGAAAATCACGTTACATATCGCGTAACCCCCGTGTATGATGGCGATAACCTTGTTGCCAAAGGTGTTCAAATGGAAGCCTTTTCGGTAGAGGATAAGGGCGAAGGCATCTGCTTTAATGTCTTTGTACATAACATTCAGCCGGGCATTACAATAAACTATGAAACAGGCGAAAGTACCGTTGCCAATCCAAACGAGACACAAAGTAGTGAAGCTGGCAATACAACACAGGAATATGTGCTTAATATGAGCTCTAAAAAATTTCATTTGAGCAGCTGTACATATGCTAAAGATATTAATCCCGAAAATAAAAAGGTTGCTGAAACCACCAAAGAAAACCTCAT
>JAGBGJ010000025.1 GCA_017936045.1 Clostridia bacterium | reverse complement strand
AGCCCTCGGGTAACTCCTTAGACCAAAGAACAGTAAGGTTCGGTTCGGGAGAAGAGCCTAAAGTATAAAGAGTATTGAGCATTCTGAAGGTGGTTTTGGTAACAAGAGTTCTGCCATCTTCCCCAATACCGCCGAGGGCTTCGGTTATCCACATAGGGTCGCCGCCGAAAAGCTCGTTATATTCAGGGGTGCGAAGATGCCTTGCCATACGGAGTTTCATAACAAAATCATCGAGCAGCTCTTGTGCGCCTTCTTCGGTTAAAATGCCTGCCTTAATATCACGCTCGATATAAATATCGAAGAATGTGGAAACGCGGCCGAGTGAGTTTGCGGCACCGTTTTGCTCTTTAATGGAAGCAAGATAGGCAAAATATGTCCACTGAATGGCCTCTTTAGCATTCTTTGCAGGGCCACTGATATCGTAACCGTACATTGCGGCCATATCCTTAAGAAAACCAAGGAAGGTTATTTGTTGGAAAATTTCTTCCGAAAGCCTGGTTTCCTCTAAATTCATATTTCCCATACCGATTTTTGCTTTATCGGCCTTTTTTTGTTCAATAAGGCGGTCTACACCATAGAGGGCTACCCTACGGTAGTCGCCAATAATTCTTCCGCGGCCGTAAGCATCGGGCAGGCCGGTTATAATATGAGATTTGCGGGCAAGGCGCATTTCGTTAGTGTAAGCACGGAAAACGCCATCGTTATGGGTGGTTCGGAACATAAATTCTTCTTCCACCTTGTTTGAAAGCTTATAGCCGTAGGCTTCGCAGGCGTTTCTTGCCATACGGATGCCGCCAAATGGGTTAACTCCCCTTTTTAAGGGGCGGTTGGTCTGAAGACCAACGATAAGCTCTTTTTCTTTATCGAGATAACCGGGGGCATAGCTTTTAAGGGAAGATACCGTTTCGGTATCAACATCGAGCACTCCACCGAACTGGCGCTCTAAGGCAAAGAGAGCCTCCAGTTTTTTCATTAGCTCCTTAGTTCTGTCGGTTGCGCCCTGCAAAAAGGACTCATCCCCTGTATATTCGGTATAGTTGGTTTGAATGAAATCGCGTACATTTATTTCATCTTGCCAAACACCTTTATTAAATCCGTTCCAATTAATATGTTCCATAATTTCCTCCTAGCCAAAGCATTCAAGCCCGAATCAGATTTTGGGATATGGGTTTCACGCTCTGACATTATTAAAATACTTGTGAATCAAGAAAATAAAAAAGGGCAATCAGCAAACACTGATTGCCCAGACGGTCGGCATAAAAGTTTTACACTTCCTTGCGGTTATCCGCAAATCCGTCAGTCATGTAAAACCTATAATGATTATAATATCACTTTTACTATTTGTCAACTATAAAAATCTTAAAATAAGCTCTGCCAAGAGCACCGATAAGCAGGAGCAACCTGCAACCAGCACAAGGCTGTTACTGCGAAAGGCAACAGCTATTGCAACAACAACACCTACCGCGGCGCTTATTATGTTGCCTGAAGCAAAAAACATTGCGGGGAATACCATTGCCGACAGCACGGCATAGGGCACATAGTAAAGGAAGGACAGTATAAACTTGTTTTTAATCTTCTTTCTAATTAGCGCCAAAGGTATCATACGGATAAGGTAGGTTACCACCGCCATTACTATAAGGTACGGGATAAATTCTGCTCTAACACTCATCGGCCTGTTCCTCCGTTTCTATAGGGTGGATAAGAGCCAAGGCCACACTTGCTACCGTAGCGCAAATTATTATAACGAAACCGCCGTAGTTTTGTGCAAAGCCTTTGAGTAATGGCAGAAAATTAAAAATACAGCTGAGTAGTACCGCAACTGCAACACAAGCCGCGCAGTGTTTATCCTGGCGAACCTTGGGAACGACCACAGCCACAAGCATTGCGTAAATTGCAACACCAAGCGCCGAGGTTATAATTTCGGGCAGGGCCGCGCCTGCAAGGGCGCCTGTGATTGTGCCGCTGCTCCAACCAATCCAGGGAGCGAGCATAAGGCCGTAAAAATAGTTTTGTCCGATTTTTTTATCACTTGACATTGCAACGGCAAAAATTTCATCGGTATTACCAAAAGAAATTATAAGCCTTTGAATAAAGCTTACTTTACTATGTAGTTTTTGAGATAATGATACCGACATTAGGGCATATCTTGAATTAATTATAAGCTCGGTTAAGGCGAGTTCTATAAGACTGCCGCCACCTGCTATTATGGGAACACCCGCAAGCTGACCTGCAGAGGTAAGGTTAGTTGCCGAAATGAGCAAGGCCTCAAGCGGGGAGAGTCCGCACTGAACTGCCATTATGCCGAATGCGAAGGAAACCGAAAAATAGCCTATGGCTATTGGTATGCCGCTTAGCACTCCCTTTTTAAAGCTGTTTCGTATCATTTGAAATATCACCGCAGACAAGTATAGTACCTAAAATTTGCAAAGTCAAGAAGGGTTTTATGTTTTTATTGACAAATTCGCATTTTGTAGTTATAATTAAGTTATCTAGTTTTGGAAACTACATATTTTAGATTTTAAAATTTATGGAGATTATATGAATTACAAAATTGTATCCGATTCCTCTTCTGACTTATTAAGCATTCCGCAAATTCCCTTTGAAAGCGTTCCGCTTAGAATTATTACCGACCAAAAAGAATATGTTGATAATATTTGCCTTGATGTTAACGAAATGATTACCGACCTGCAAAAGTATAAGGGTGTATCTAAATCCTCCTGCCCAAATGTTGAAGACTGGCTTACTGCTTTTGGAGATGCCGAAAACATATTTTGTGTAACGATTACCCGAAATCTTTCGGGTAGCTATAATTCGGCAAGAATTGCGGCCGAAGAATATATAAGCGAGCACGAGGACCGTAAAGTTTTTGTTGTTGACACTCTATCTGTTGGACCTGAGAGTGCCCTTATTATTGATAAAATTTCATTGCTTATTGAAAATGGGCTTGAGTTTGAAGAAATAGTTGCTGAAATTATTGAATATCAAAAAAGCACCCACCTGATGTTTTGCCTTGAATCGCTAAGAAATCTTGCAAATAATGGCCGAGTAAACGGTGCGATTGCAAAAATTGCCGGCATTTTAGGTATTAGAATTGTTGGCAAGGCCAGTATGGAAGGAACGTTGGAACTGACCGATAAATGTCGTGGCGCTGCTAAAGCACACAGTACGGTGCTTAAAAGCATTGAAGCCGAGGGTTACTCAGGCGGCCGCCTTATTATCCACCACTGCAATAATTCTGCTGCAGCGGCGCAGCTTGAAAAAGATATTAAAGACAAATTCCCTGCCGCCGATATTATCATCAGGCCAACCAGAGCTCTTTGTAGTTTTTACGCCGAAGAGGGCGGGCTGCTTATTGGCTTTGAAGGAAAAAATAAGGATTAGAAAAGAGGTGCCGTGGCACCTCTTTTTTAATCCATTGCAATCCCGAAATATAGCCTTTCGCTCTGCACTTTTTTGTTCCACATAGCAAAAGGGGTTTTATCGTTTAATGGGTTTTCGTTTTTGTTTATATATTCTTTAACCGAATTATCATCGGGGTCAAGTGCGGCCACAAAATCGCTGTTGCCGTAAAGCTGTAAACCGTTTAGAGAAAACTCTTCATCGGCAAGGGTTATGTGGGGTACATTCCCAAGAAGCTTATCTCTATAATTTATATATTCTTCGGCAGTAATTGGGCTACCCATTGCCTTTAACTCCTTTTTATCCTTAAAGGCGCAAACCGTAAATCCGAATTTTTCGTAAAATGGGAAAAGCTCCTTATTTGCAGGCTTTGTGATTATAATTTCGTTTTCGGCCAAAGCCTTTTTCATAAGATTAGACATAAGCCCCCGTTTTCTGTATTCGGGGTGGGTTGCGGCGGCATAAAGGTACTTTGCCCCGCTTGTTTTTTCGTCATCAAATACCAAGCAATCAAGCAGGTAGAGCATTGCCACCATTTTGCCATCCTTTAGGGTATAAAGGCAGTTTTTTTCGAAATATTTATTTGTAAAGACTTCGGCAAAATCGGCGCTGTCTTCATAAAAAACGGTTTTATAAAGCGCTAACGCTTGCTGTTTTAGCTCCATTTATTCTCCCTTATATAGTATACTGTATTTTTCCAGCAAAATTGCAGGCTTATAGGACAGCTTGGCCTTTCTTAAGCCCTCTAACCCTAAATCATCCTCGCGGTTTATATATTCGTAGTCGCCAAGCTCCCTTAACGCGAATTCGCGGTTTATAAGGGCGTAGGCGCCAGAATATTCGGTATCGGCCTTTTCGAAATGAATATCGAACACCTTGCTGTTTATTGGCGAGCCCATTGTTACGGCCACTACCCTGCCATCCACACGGATGAGCGCACCCTTATAATCTATACCGACATTGGAATTTAAAATTTCTTTTAAAGCCTTTTGTTCGGCGGCAAGGCCCTCATCAAAGGCATCGGCTTTATCGAAATACCATTTTTCCGAAAAACTTAAAAACTCCTCTTTATTGCTTTCATCAAGAGGTTCGTAGGTCCAGTTATATTTTTTGGAAAAGGCGGAAATATGGTTTCTTTTTGAATGATATTTCTTACCTGCAAGACTTACAAGGTCTTCCCTTTTATAGATATAATCAAAATTATCGCGTTCGGGTACAACCTCGTAGTTTGTGTACTTTTTAAGGAAGGTATCAAGCCTTTTACCTTGCGAAGTCCAGATATTTGGCTTTATACCATTTTCCTTGCAGTAATCGAAGATAAGGCTCATACCGTAGTCTATATCGCCATAGGGCAAGGAAAAGACATAGCCGCCATCTTCACTTGCGCTTTTAAAGAAAAGGGTTTTATCATCCATATAGAATTTATTTTCGTATATGGCCTTCCATATATAAATACTTATAAAATTCATTTCACAAGAAAATTCACCCTCATCAAAAAAGAATTGGGCAAATTTGCTGTAATCACTTAAAGCGGGTGATTTGAATTTTAACATAGAGTTAAACGTCCTTTTTAACTAAATCTTCGTAGGTTTCGCGGTTTATAATTACGCGAGAATTTCCATCTTTAACCATTACTGCGGCGGGGCGCGGGATACGGTTATAGTTACTTGCCATTGAATAGTTGTAGGCGCCCGTTGCCAAAACGGCCAAGATATCGCCCTGCTGCACCTGCTGAATTTGGGTGTGTTCCTGAATTAAATCTCCACTTTCGCAGCATTTGCCTGCAATGGTTGCGATGAAATCGCGGGGTTTATCGGCTTTGTTTGCAACTACAGCCTCATATTCGGCCTGATAAAGGGCATAACGCGGATTATCTGACATACCGCCGTCTACTGCTACATAGTTTCTAATACCTTTGATTTCCTTAATAGAACCTACGGTATAAAGGGTTAAGGATGAGGCGCCAACAATTGAGCGGCCGGGTTCAATGCAAAGGGTGGGATGTGGGAAGGCGTACTTTTGGCAGGCCTCTTTTACAGCGCCGCAAAGGATTTTTATGCTTTCATCCTTAGAAACGGGCTTGTCCTCTAAAGTATATTTAATACCAAAGCCGCCGCCAAAGTTTATTTCACTAACGGTAACGCCAAGCTCTTCACTTATAGTCTTTGCAAAAGAAACCATAATATCAGCGGCATCAATAAAGGGTACTGTTTCGAAAATTTGGGAACCTATGTGACAGTGGATACCTGCAAGGCTTAGATTTTGCATATTTGCAACAGCCTTTACGGCCTCGTAAGCCTCGCCGTTTTCAAGGGCAAAGCCAAATTTGCAGTCTATTTGTCCCGTTTGAATATATTCGTGGGTGTGGCAGTCGATACCCGGCTTAATACGGAAAAGAATATCCTGATGTGTGTTCATTTCCTTTGCGATTTCATTAAGCAAATAAAGCTCGGTCATATTATCTACTATTATTCTGCCAACCTTATTTTGAAGTGCATATTTAAGCTCATCAGGGGTTTTGTTATTTCCGTGAAAACCGATTTTTTCGGCAAGAAAACCAGCGGCAAGGGCTGTGTACAGCTCGCCACCCGAAACCACGTCGGTACAAATGCCTTCATCTTTTACAATACGGTACATTTCCTTGCAGGAAAAGGCCTTGCTGGCATAGTAAACCCTTGCATTGCCACCATAATACTTAGAAAAAGCATCTTTAAACTGCCTGCAGTTATTTCTTATATCGTTTTCATCGAACACATAAAGTGGAGTGCCGTATTCTTTTGCAAGTTCTACGGTATCGGCTCCGCCCAAGGTTAGATGACCTTTTTCATTAACACTAAAGCTGTTTGTTAACATTTTATCCTCGCAATGATTCAATTATTTCTTTAATTTTATCGGCGCCCTCGCCCGAAGTGGCCGAGAACGGAATTATCTCGCAGTCTTCGGCAAACTCGCCTAGCTCTACCCTGATGTTTTCAAGGCGCTCTTTATACTCGGTTTTATTAAGCTTATCGCTTTTGGTTAGAACGATGTGATAATTTATATCCATTGCCCACATAAAATCGAGCATTGCCATATCGAAATCGGTTGGCGGATGGCGCATATCAATAAGGGCGAAAACACACTTTATATTTCTTCCCGATTTGAAATAGCCCTCCATTAAATCGGACCAACGGGTGCGCTCGGCAAAGGGAACCTTGGCGTAGCCGTAGCCCGGAAGGTCTACAATTCGGATATTATCGGCACGGTAAAAGTTGATAGTAACCGTTTTGCCCGGCTTACCGCTTACTCTGGCCAGCGACTTACGGTTGGTTATTTTATTTATTAGTGAAGATTTGCCGACATTGGAACGGCCCGAAAAGCAAAATTCATCTAAATCTGATGCACTTAGCTGTTCGAAGGTGCCAAACGCTTTTTCAAAATAGGCATTGTTAAAATTCATATACTACTCCTATTGGCTTATAGTTGCGGCTTCTTTATTGTATTCGGGAACCGGGATAAACTCCGCCTTGCTTTCGGGCGGGAAGGCCAGTGCACCGAGTACAACTGTTTCTACATTTTCGGCCGTTACAAATTCAATATTTGCTGTAACCGTTTTATCAAGCTCGGCAAGGTCGGCTTCATTTGCCTTGGGGATAAATACTTTTTTTACCCCTGCCCTGTATGCAGCCATAGTTTTTTCCTTAAGGCCGCCAATTGCAAGCACTCTGCCACGAATGGTAACCTCACCTGTCATAGCAACATCGCGCCGAACGGGAATTCCCGTTAGCGCCGAAACAAGCGCAGTTACCATGGTAACACCTGCACTAGGTCCATCTTTAGGAACGGCATTTTCGGTGGCGTGAATGTGGATATCGCGGTTTTTATAGAAATCGGGGTTTATAAAATATTTATCGGCATTAGCCCTTACATAGGAAACTGCGGCTTTGGCCGATTCCTTCATAACATCGCCAAGAGAGCCTGTAAGCTCAATTTTGCCCGTGCCCTCCATAACCGATACTTCCATTTGCATAAGCTCGCCGCCAACCGAGGTCCAGGCAAGGCCGTTGATAATTCCGACCTCATCTTTTTCCAATATTTCTTCGGGCTTGAACTTTTGTTTTCCAAGCATTTCGGTAACGGTTTTGGCCGAAATTCTAACCGACTTCTGCTCGCCCGAGGCGATAAGCTTTGCGGCTTTACGGCAAAGGGCCCCAATAGTGCGTTCCAGCTTTCTTACCCCTGCTTCGCGGGTGTAGAAATCTATCAGACTGTATATTGCATCATCTTCAATTTTAAGGGTTCTTCCGCAAAGGCCGTGATTTTTAACCTCTTTTTTAACAAGGTGGTTTTTGGCTATATGGAATTTTTCTTCCCTTGTGTAGGAGGTTAATTCAATTAGCTCCATTCTATCGAGCAATGGGGCGGGAATGGTGGAAGCGTTGTTTGCGGTTGTGATAAATACAACACGGCTTAAATCAAAGGGCATATCGATAAAGTGGTCTACAAAGGTGTGGTTTTGCTCTTTATCAAGCACCTCTAAAAGCGCGGCGGCAGGGTCGCCCTTATAATCGGATGCAAGCTTATCAATTTCATCTAAAAGAATAAGGGGGTTGCTGCTTTTTGCATCTTTTATGGCATTTATAATTTTACCCGGCATTGCGCCGATATAGGTTTTTCTGTGACCTCTGATTTCGGCTTCATCGTGGATACCACCGAGTGAAATTCTTGCATAGTTTCTGCCCATACACTGAGCGATTGACTTTGCAATTGAGGTTTTGCCAACACCCGGAGGGCCTACAAGACAGATTATTTGACCCTTAATATCGGGGTTAAGCATATAAACCGAGAGCTGTTCTATAATGCGTTCTTTAACCTTACTGAGGCCGTAGAAGTCTTTATTTAAAATGCTTTCGGACCTGTTTATGCTAAGCTTGTTTTCGGTATAAACACCCCAGGGTAGCGCAAGGCAGGTATCAAGATAACCCCTTACAACTGTGCCCTCGTGGGAGCCATGGGGCATTTTTTGAAGTTTCTGAAGCTCTGCATTCAGCTTTTCCTTAACATAATCGGGGGCGGCAAGCTTATCTATTTTTGCGGCATATTCTTCGAACTCATCTTCGGCAGTATCGCCGTAAAGTTCGAAATTAATGGCCTTAATTTGCTCTCTTAGATAATACTCGCGCTGATTATCATCTATTTGGGTTTTAACCCTTTCGCCGATTTTGCGGTCGATATCAATAATTTGCGCTTCCTTACCAAGCAGCTCTAAGGCAACCTTTGCCCTTGTTACGGGGTTAAGCTGTTCGAGCACAAACTGTTTATCATCAACCGGAACGGGAATGTTAAAGGAAATGAAATCGGCCAGGAAGCCAACATCATCGTTAGAAGCAACGGTTGAGGCAATATCGGGCGCAAGCTTAATACCCTTAGAGGCATAATGCTCAAACTCGTTTCTTATTTTTCTTGCCAAGGTTTCAAGATATACCTTACGGTTTTTTACAAGGGGAATTTCGCATTTTTTAATCCTTGCGGTTAAAAAGCTGCCGTTATCTTCAAGCTCTACCGTGCTTGCCCTGTAAAGGCCTTCTACCAAAACCTTAACGCTGTTATCCGACAGCCTTAAAATTTGGCAAATTCTTGCAACACAGCCGATATCATATATCTCTTCGCCACCGGGCTCTTCATCGTAGACATTTTTTTGGGCAACTAAAAAGATGCGCTGACCGCTTTCCATTGCAGCATTAAGTGCCTTTATGGATTTTTTTCTGCCCACATCAAAATGAAGCATTACCCCGGGGAAGCATACTAATCCGCGCAGGGCAAGTGCCGGCATTGTTTTTACATTTGCATAGGTGTTATCTAACATTAAATATTCTCCAAAACTAAGATAATAAATTATTATACTATAAAGAAATAGATAATTCAACTTTTTTATGCCTTGCAATTTTTTCTAAAAAATTTTGATTTTGTGTTGTAAAGATTTTCATATTTTGGTATAATATTAATATCTTAAAAACGAGGTGAACATTTTGTTTAAAAAGTATGGTCTTTCCGCAATAGTAACTGTCCTTTTAGGCGCAGGCTACTACTATTTGGCTCTTCCTGTTATGCACATTAAGTCGGCATCGTTTTGGGGCTTTTTGCTCTTTTTAGCCATTTGCTATGCCGTGCTTGTTGGTGTTTTTGCAGGCGGAGAATTCATTTCAAGAATGATTAAGGGGTATAAGCCCGTAACCGATGGCCGCCATTTTGTTTTTGACCCAAGAAAAATTTCGGGCAAGAAGACAAAAATCATTGTTTTTTCAGTGCTTTTGGTTGTCGCCATTGCTGTTGGTGCAATTTTTGTTACCTCATCCCAATTATTTAACGCTTCTAAATATCAGAAGATGTTAACGGTTAGCGATTCTAACTTTAACGAGGATATTGCCGAAATTCCCCTTTCGCAAATCCCTGTGGTTGACCGCGATACCGCTGCAAGACTTGGCAGCCGTAAAATCGGCGAGGTTGTTGAGTTGGTTTCACAGTTTAATGTTTCAAACTACTATACACAAATCAATTACCAAAACAAGCCTACCCGTGTTTCTCCCCTTGAATATGCCGATATAATCAAGTGGTTTACAAACAAGGGTGAGGGTATTCCCTACTATGTTAAAATTGATATGGCAACACAGGATACCGAGCTTGTTGAGCTTAAAGAAGGTATTAAATATTCCCCCAGCGAGTATTTCGGCCGCGACCTTGAGCGCCACGTTCGTTTTGCTTACCCCACAAAGATGGTGGATTCCATTTCCTTTGAAATTGATGAGAACGGACATCCGTTCTGGATAATTTCCTGCTATGACTTTACCATTGGTTTCCTTGGCGGATACGACATTACCGGTATTATTACCGTTGATGCAGTTAGCGGTGATATGCAGTATTACAAGGTGGGCGATGTTCCAAGCTGGATTGACTGCGTATTTAAGGCCGATGTTGTTTTAAGCCAGGCCAACTACTGGGGTACCTATGTTAACGGATATTGGAATTCCATTATTTCGCAAAAGAATGTTGTAAGAACCACCGAGGGCTACAACTACCTTGCAATTGATGATGATATTTGGGTTTATACCGGTATTACTTCGGTTGTGTCGGATGAATCTAACGTTGGATTTATTCTTGTAAACCTAAGAACAAAAGAGGCCAAGACCTATTCCATAAACGGTGCTGAAGAGTATTCGGCAATGGAATCGGCCGAGGGCAAAATTCAGGAAAAGGGCTATAGCGCAACCTTCCCCATTTTGGTTAACATTGCCGACACTCCCTCTTATTTTATAAGCCTTAAGGATGATGCAGGACTTGTAAAGGCATATTCCTTTGTTTCGGTTTCTAACTATCAAATCGTTGGCGTGGCCGATACGCTTGCAGGCGCCGAGGCTGAGTACAGAAGACTCCTTAAAGAGGCCGGCAAGCTTGAGGAAAACGCCAACACCGAAGCACAAACAGGCGAAATTGAGGCTACAATTACCGGTGTTACCACAGCCGTTGTTGATGGAAACACAGCCTTTTATATTATGCTTGAAGGCAGCGACAAGATATTTATTGCCGATGTAAGACTGAATGATTTGCTTCCCTTTACAGCCACAGGCGATACCGTTAAAATTGCTTACACTGTAACCGATGGCAAGTACGTTGCAAACAGTATTGATATTACGCTTGGATAAAATTAAAAGGAACCATCCGCAAGGATGGTTCCTTTTTTTTACTGTGAGTTGTTGGAGCCGATGGTTATTGTGCCATCGATATATCTTCCGCTTCGGTAGATTTGCATTTCTACCTCATCGCCCGGTTTACATTCGGCAAGGTAATCTGACAAGAGGTTATAGTGGGTTATCTTTTTACCGTTAAACTTAGTTACAATATCGCCTTGCTTAACGCCTGCATCATCGGCCGGGCTGTCGTTTGCAACACTGTAAACTACTGCGCCTACGGGGTAGTTATACTTTTCAAGCACATCGGGTGTGTAGCGTGCGCTGACAGTTATACCAAGATATGGGTCGGGGTTGTTTTCCTTAGCGATGATTTTATCGCAAATATCCTTAACTGTATTGGATGGAATTGCAAAGCCCATTCCCTCTACGCTTTCGCTTACAAGCTTGCTTGAATTAATACCCACAAGCTTGCCTTCGGTATTAACAAGGGCACCACCCGAGTTGCCGGGGTTAATTGCGGCATCGGTTTGAATGAGCTTGGTTGTGCTATCGGTTGAAACAACACGGTTAAGTCCGCTTACAATTCCCCATGTAGCCGAGCCCATAAATTCAAGTCCGCCGGGGTTACCTATTGCCATAACCTGCTGGCCTACCTTAACGTTATCGGAATCGCTCCACTCAATTGCATTGAGGTTTTTGCCATCAATTTTAATAACGGCAAGGTCGTTTGAAATGTTATAGCCAACAACTGTGGCATCGTAGCCTGTTTCGGTATCTCCGCTGAGGAACACCTTTATAGAAGAGGAACGGCCGTAATCTATGGCATCGCCAATAACGTGGTAGTTAGTTATAATGTAGCCATCTTTTGTGTAGATTACGCCCGAGCCTTCACCCGAGGCTTCCTGAGTGCCGCCAAAAAAGTTGGTTACCGAAACGGTGGTGCGAATACCAACAACGCTTGGGGTTACCTTTGTGGCAACCGCTTCGCCTATGGTGGCCTCGAGATTTTGAACGCTTATATTAACAGTTCCGCCGTTTTGTCCGCCTGCCTGACCGTTACCCGATGAGGTAAGGCCCTGGTCTGCCTGGCGCACGGCAAGTGTGCCGACAATTCCGCCGCCAAGACCTACAAGTGCGGATAAAACCACCGAAATTATAACCGTAGCAAAGGAAAAACTGCTTTTGGTTTTTTTGGGCTTTGTTTGAGTATAAAATTCTTTATTTGGCAGAGTAAAGGAAGGTGCAGGCTTAGGAGTTTCCTCTACCGAGCCGTATTCCACATCTTCGCCGCCCGAAACCGAAAAGCTGCCCTTATTGGGTTCTTCGGCATCGTTATTTATATTATCAAGATTGTTCCATTCGTCCATAAATTCCCTCCTGATATTTTTTGTTCATTTTACACTTATGATATGAATTTTGTGCTAAAGTTATGTGAATTTACCGTTAACAATTAAATATTATTTTGCTTTTTAGCGGCGGTTAGGGTGTTCTTCATAAGTGTGGCAATTGTCATTGGGCCAACTCCGCCGGGAACGGGGGTAATATAGGAGGCAACAGGCTCTACCTCGGCAAAGTTTACATCTCCGCAAAGCTTACCGTTTTCAAGTCGGTTTATGCCGACATCAATTACAACAGCGCCGGGCTTTACCATATCGGCTGTAACAAAGTTTGCGCGACCAACGGCGGCCACCAAAATATCTGCTCTGCGGCAGACATCTTTAAGATTTTTTGTTCTTGAATGGCAAACGGTAACTGTTCCGTTTTTATGAAGAAGCAGCATTGACATAGGCTTGCCCACAATATTACTGCGACCTATAACAACACACTCCTTACCCTCAATTTCAATATTTTCATATTTTAGCATTTCCATAATTCCTGCAGGTGTGCAAGGAAGAAAATCGTAATTGCCTATCATAATTTTACCAACGTTTTGGGGGTGGAAGGCATCTACATCCTTTTCGGGAATGATGCTGTTTATAATAAGCTCCTCGTTAAGGTGGCGAGGTAATGGCAGCTGGCACAAAATACCGTTTACGCTGCTATCGTTATTGAGTTTATTAATTAGCTCTAAAAGCTCGTTTTCGGTTGTATTTTCGGGCAGGGCATACTTAAAGGAAGCCATACCAAGCTGCTCGCAGGCCTTTTCTTTATTAGCAACATAAACCTTTGAAGCAGGGTCTTCGCCAACAATAATTACTGCAAGACCGGGTGTTACACCCTTTTCCTTCAGGGCTGCAACCTCGGTGGCTACCTCATTTTTAACTGCGGCCGAAATAACCTTACCATCTATTAATTTTGCCATTTTTATTCCTCCGTATTTTCGGTTGTATCTTCGATTTCTGCAACCTCTTCGACTATATCTTCGGTGTTAACTTCAGCGGCAATTTCATCCTTAAACATATCTACATATTCGGTCTGCTTTGCCTTTGTTTTTATTTTTTTGTTTATTAGGATTAAGGCAGCTATTGCGCCAAGGCAAAGAAGAAGTGAAAGCAGGAAGGAAACCTTTGCGTTGCCGAGCATAAGGCTATCGGTACGCATTGTTTCGATTATTGACCTGCCAAAGCCATACCATACACAGTACATAAGCGCGGTTTCGCCCGAAAATTTACGCTTGCGGCTTAAGATATGAAGCACCACTGCACCGGTTAAGCACCAAATAGATTCATAAAGGAAGCAGGGGTGTGCGAGGGCATCTATTTCGAAGCCCTGAATACGGAAATCATACACAACATTTTCGCTTGTCATTCCCCACCAGCTGCTGCCTGTGGGCCCGCCAAAGGCCTCTTGATTAAAGAAGTTACCCCAGCGGCCGATACCCTGACCTATAAGGAAGGCAACCGATGCCAAATCTAAGAGGTCAAGTATATTTACCTTGCGGATTTTAGCCATTATAAAGCCCGAAAGAACTGCGCCGATAACGCCACCATATATGGCAAGGCCCGAAATTCCCGAACCGTTAAAGCCAAAGAATTCAGCCACGCTTTCTATCGGTTCGCCATCAAAGATAACATAGTATGTGCGGGCGCCGAGAATGGCAACAGGGGTTGCCACTAGGACAACATCCAGCACTCTATCAATATTAAGGCCGAGTCTTGCGGCGTTAAGATAGCCGTATACTAGGGCCAGGGCAAAGCCTGCTGCAATTATTATGCCGTACCAATAAATGGTCCAGCCGTTTTCGCCAATGGGGAGTGTGAAAGCGACAGGGTTAATTACCATATCGATTCCGAAAAGTGTAACGTTATACATATTATTATCCTTTCTTTGGGGAGATAACCGAGAGAACCGCTGATTCCTCGGTGAATTTTTTAAGGCAGTCTATAACATCTTGTTTGGTTATATCCTTTAAAATATCGGCAGGGTCGAAAAGTCCGCCGCCCGAAACTGCACAGTCCATCATATCGGTTACAATGCTGTCGGTAGAATCAAAACGCTTAACGGCATCGCCATAGGCGGCCTTTTTTATAGCCGTGAAAAGCCTTGTATCTATACCGTTTTCGGTTAAGTTCTTAATTTCTTTTTTAATCTCTTCGGCTACTGCGGCAGGGCTTTCACTTTCGCCCTCTATCATAAATGCGCTGTAGCCCTCGCCTTGGAAATGCTCTGCCGAAAGCTCGTTATCAATAAGCCCCTTTTCCTGCAGGCTTCTGTAAAGCGCCGAGCACTCTCCGCAAAGGAGGTCCAATGTTATGCCTGCAACCATTCTATCCTTTATGCTAACGCGCGATGTTGTTGGGATATCCTTAAAACCAAGGCAAAACAGCGGCTTTGAAACCTCTAAGCTTTGCTCTGTATAATGGGTTTCGACCTCTTTGGTTTCGGCAAAATCGGCCGTTTTTACGGTTACCCTTTCCACCGGCTTCATACCTTTTTCAATTTGTGCAATAGATTCCACCGTGCCCGCAATATCAATTTTTACGGGGTGTTTTTTATACATTGCGCGAAGCAGATTGAAGAAAACTCGCCAACCGGGGTTATCCTCGTACATTTTGATTTCCTGAGCTATAATGCCCTGCTCCTTAGCCACCGTTTCGGCGGTAAAGTAGGGGGACTGTACAAAATCCAGCAAAATATCCAGATTTTCAGAAAAGCCCTTGGTGCAGGAAAATATGTAGCAGGTTTTATCGAACGAGGTATAGGCATTACAGTAGGCGCCTGTTTTTGCAAAGCGCTGGAAGGTATCCCCCTCCTCACTTTCGAAAAGCTTGTGCTCCAAAAAGTGGGCAATGCCTGCGGGAACCTCTATTTCTTTGCCGCCGTTTCGGCTGAATTGTGTATTTATTGAGCCGTACTTTGTGCCGTAAAGAGCAAAGCAGGAATCGAAGCCCGGTTTTTCCATTATATAAACCGAAAGACCGTTTTCAAGTACGGTTAGGCTATACTCCCCAAGAAGGCTGTGTTTAAAAAGCTTTGTTTCCATACTACTCGGCCTCCTTTGGCATTAAACGGTAAACTGTGTGTAGCTTTACTCCCTTTGCCGCATTAATAATATCACCGCGGGTAACTTTCATTACAAGCTCTGCCGCCTCTTCGGGGGTAATATCTTCGTTTATTTCGCGGCTGTACCACACATCTAAAGCGGTGGCGTTATCGTAATATCCGTAAAGCGAATCGGTTATTGCTTTTTTGGATGCTTCTACTGTGCTATCCTCAAAAATACCGTTTTGAATATCGGACAGCTCTTTTAAAACAGCATCTATTGTTTTTTGGGCGTTTTGCTCTTCTACACCCGATTCCACCGTAACAAAGCCCTTATTACGCCTTGATATTGCCGAACAATAGTAGCAAAGTGACTGCTTTTCCCTTACGTTCTCGAAAAGCTTTGAATAGGGGCCGCCACCGAAAATATCGCTGAAAAGTGAAAGCGCCGAAGCAGTTTTAAGGCTGCCTTTAATTTTAGATGTAAAGCCCATGGCGATTTTGCCTTGGGTTACATTAAAGCGTTCGGTTATATCCCTTGGGGTTTTAACTTCGGCAAGGTCTGTTTTTGTAGTTAGAATGGAAGGATTAAAGCAGCGCTCAACCTCGCCAAACTTTTCCTTTGCGAGTGCGAAAACCGATGTGGGATATTCGCTTCCTATAACATTAATTCTTACATAAGCGACTGATAACAGCTCGCGCCAAGCGGCATAAAGCTGTTCAGCTGTAATTGCCTTTACCTCTTCGGCGCTGCCGTAAATAAATTTGCCGTATGGGTCAGAACCGAACATTTCTTCAAAAAGGCGAGTTCTTGCAAATGCCTTTTTGTTGTTTATTTCCCCTACTATGCGTTCTATGGTTTTGCGCTTTTCCCTTGAAATATCATTTTCGCAAAAAAGTCCGTTTTCAAGGGCAGGGGAAAAGATTAGGTTAGACACAAGCCTTGCGGCCCTGCTTACCGGCTCATCTGCCTCGAGGGCAAGATTATTGTTAATAACGTTTATGCCTATTTTAACAAGAAAGAGGTCTCCGCTTTTAGAAACCGAGCAGGAAAGGTCTGCCCCGTATAGGTCGAGAAGGCCTATGTTAAGGTTTATATAATCGCGGAACTCTGCACTGCAAGAGGTTAGCAGGAATGGTAACAGCGAAGCGGTTGCCATTTTTTCGCCGTTAAGCGGCAAATAAAAATTGTATGTAATAAGGGTGGTGTTAAAGCGGGTATTTTGGATATAGTAGCCCTGAACACCTTGTGCGATATCTATTTTTTGAAGAGACAAAAAATAACCTCCCATTATTTAATTAGAAAAATTATAACATATATTTATTAAGAATTCCAGCCTTTTTAAAAATTTACAATTCTGTATAATTTGTATTTATTGACATATTATTATTTTGGGAGTATAATGAGGTTAATAAAAAAGATATAAGGTGGTTTTCATTATGAAGGCAAAACATATACTTTGGATTTTTACAGGACTTGTAGCTGTTGTTACAATGGCGGTTGGCGTTGCAGTTCTTGTTGACCGTTTTATTACCCGCAAGGAATGTCCCGATGGTTATATTACCTTTGACAGCGATGAATTGCCCGCTGCTGAAGAAGAATAATTGTAAAGCAAAAAACCTAAACGTCTCGTTCCCTTCGAATGAGGCGTTTATTATATTCGAAATTAATTACATTTTTGTTAATTTTAACTGTTTGTACTTAATTTTTCGGTGATTATATTCGTTGTTTTGTGCAATTTATACAAATTGTAACCATATTTTCTAATATTACAACACTTGCATTTTCTAACCGTTTGATGTAATATAATAGCATATTCTTTATAAAGGAGTTTTTTGTATGAAAGAATACACTATAAAGTACCTCAAAGAACAAATTGAAAAGAAGCTTTCTCACAATTTCGGTGTTTCGGCCAAGGTTGCTTCGGATGAGCTTTTTTACAAGGCTTCGGTGCTTGTTCTTTTAGATATTATGCGTGAACGCAGAACTCAGTTCAAAAAGGAGGTTGCCGAAAAGGAAGCAAAAACCGTTTACTATTTAAGTATGGAATTCCTTATGGGCCGCTCCCTTAAAAATAATCTTTATAATTTAGACCTTACCGATAAAATGGCAAAGGCTCTTAAGGGCTTTAACGTTGACCTTAACAAGCTTTACGAGCTTGAGCCCGATGCAGGTCTTGGTAACGGTGGTCTTGGCCGCCTTGCTGCCTGCTTCTTAGATGGACTTTCTACCGGCGGCTACCCTGCTATGGGCTACTGCCTTAAGTATGATTTTGGTATCTTCCGCCAAAAGCTTGTTGAAGGTTGGCAGACCGAGCTCCCCGACAACTGGCTTCCCGGCGGCGAGGTTTGGCTTGAACACCGCCCATCCTCTGAATGTGAGGTTCATTTCGATGGTTGGGTAGATGAAAACTGGGATGGCAACTTCCATTATGTTGAGCACAAGGATTATAGCGTTGTTCACGCTGTTCCCTACGACCTTATGATTGCAGGCAAGGATGGTAAAACCGTTAACGTGCTTCGCCTTTGGAGTGCTAAGGCACCCGAATTCAATATGTCGGCATTCAACCGCGGCGACTATGTTGGCGCAATGGAGCAGCAGGCAATGAGTGAGGCTATAAGTAAGGTATTATACCCTGAAGATAACCACATGGAGGGTAAATCCTTAAGACTTCGCCAACAGTATTTCTTGGTTTCGGCCTCTATTCAGGATATATTACACCGCCACCTCCGCCAGTACAATACACTTGAAAACCTTGGCGATA
Organism: Clostridia bacterium; assembly: GCA_017936045.1. Classification (GTDB taxonomy): domain Bacteria; phylum Bacillota; class Clostridia; order Oscillospirales; family Acutalibacteraceae; genus SFWF01. Next base: position 12,114 of record JAGBGJ010000025.1, on the reverse strand, counting down.
AGGTTGCAATTCATATTAACGATACTCACCCTGCCCTTTCTATCCCCGAGCTTATGCGCTTCCTTTTAGATGAATGCGGATACAACTGGGATAAGGCTTGGAGTATTGTTACAAAGACTATTGCTTACACCAACCACACCGTTATGCAGGAGGCCCTTGAATGCTGGAATGAAGAGCTCTTTAAGGCAAGACTTCCCCGTATTTACCAGATTGTTAAGGAAATTGATAACCGTTTCCGTTATGAGATGTATGAACGCACAGGAGATGCCGCACTTGTTGAGCGCACCGCTGTAATTTCGGGCGGCGTTGTTAAAATGGCAAACCTTTCTGTTATTGCATCCCACCACGTTAACGGTGTTTCAAGGCTTCACAGTGAAATTCTTAAGGATAGCCTGTTTAACGATTACTACAAGGTAAACCCCGAAAAGTTCACAAATGTTACCAATGGTATTGCACACAGAAGATGGCTTTGCCAGTCTAACCCCAAGTTATCCGCACTTCTTACCGAGCTTATTGGCGATGGTTTTGTAAAGGATGCCGCCGAGCTTGCAAAGCTTCGTGATTTTAAGGATGACAAGGCTGTTCTCGAGCAGCTTGAGGCTATTAAGCTTGCAAACAAGGAATACTTTGCAAAATATGTTAAGGCGCAAACAGGAGTTATTCTTAACCCCAACTCCATTTTTGATATGCAGGTAAAGCGTCTGCACGAATACAAGCGCCAACATCTTAATGTTCTTCATATTATAAGCGATTATCTCTTTATCAAGAAAAACCCCAACGCTCCCTTTACCCCCAAGACCTATATCTTCGGTGCAAAGGCTGCACCGGGTTATGCCCTTGCAAAGCAGATTATTCAGCTTATTTCCTGCCTTTCAAACGTAATTGATAAGGACCCCGACTGCAAGGATAAGCTCAAGGTATTCTTCCTTGAAGATTACAGGGTTACTATGGCCGAGCTTATGATTCCTGCGGCTGAAATCAGTGAACAAATTTCACTTGCATCTACCGAAGCCAGCGGTACAGGTAATATGAAATTTATGATGAACGGTGCTATTACCCTTGGTACTGAAGACGGCGCAAACGTTGAAATCCACGAGGCCGTGGGTGATGATAACATTGTTATCTTTGGTATGCACACACCCGAGGTTATGGCGCTTCGCAAAAAGGGTTACTCCCCTGCCGAATATATTGCAAATAACGCACTTTTAAAGGAATGCTTAGACTTTATTGGTCGGGGTGTTGATGGTAAGAACTTTGAAAACCTTTACCGCACCTTTACAAACGTTGACTTCTATATGGCATCGGCTGATTTTGCCGACTATTGCCTGGCTCACGAAAAGGTTAACGCACTTTATGCCGACCGCGAAAAGTGGAACAAAATGTCCCTTGAAAACATTGCCGCTTCGGGCATATTTGCGGCCGACCGTTCTATTGCAGACTACGCAAGAGATATTTGGGGCCTTACCTCATTAAAATAATCGGCAGGAGATAAAAGTAGTGTATTATCCGTATAATTCACGAGATACCCTATATAAATCTAAATTTGGAGCTGTGGCTTCGGGCGAAAGCTTGAAGCTACGGCTTTTGCTGCATTTAGATGCAAAGGTGCACGATGCTTATTTGTGCATTAGGCGAGATGGCGAAGAGATTATTTGGCACAAGCTTACCCCTGCTAATTTATATGATGATTACAAAGCCTATGAAATAGATATAAGCTTTGATAACGGGCTTTATTTTTATAAGTTTTGCTATACCAGTGATTACGGCGAATTTTCGGTTACAAAAAACGAAGATGGCTTAGGTGTAGTATCAAACGAGGGCGAGTGGTGGCAGCTTACCTGCTACGATAAGAATTACTCTACCCCCGATTGGCTTAAAGGCGGTATTATATACCAAATTTTCCCCGACCGTTTTAAAAATTCGGGTAAGGCTAAAGAAGGTGTTCCATCCGACCGTTATTTGTGCGAAGACTGGGGTAAGGAACCCGAATACAGGCAAAATATAGGCCCCTGCTCGCTTGGAAACGATTACTATGGCGGAGATATTAAAGGTGTTACCGAAAAGCTCCCCTATCTTGCTTCCTTAGGTGTTAGCTGTATATATTTAAACCCGATTTTCGAGGCCCACTCCAACCACAGGTACAACACGGCCGATTATATGAAAATCGACCCGCTGCTTGGCACTGATAAAGACCTTGAAGAGCTTTGCAAAAAAGCCGAAAAGCATGGTATTAGCGTAATTTTAGATGGCGTGTTCTCTCACACGGGGGATGACAGCTTATACTTTAACAAACACGGAAGATATGGGGATGGCGGTGCTTATCGCGACCAAAATTCCCCCTACTTTAAGTGGTTTAAGTTCCAAAACTGGCCTAACAAATATCATTCCTGGTGGGGTGTTATTACCCTGCCCGAAACGGTTGAGGAAGAACCCTCCTTCGATGAGTTTATTACGGGCGAAAACGGTGTTATCCGCCACTGGATGCGCAAGGGTGTAAAGGGTTGGCGGCTTGATGTTGCCGATGAGCTGCCCGACAGCATTTTGGACAACATTCGCACAGCCATTAAGACCGAAAACCCCGAAGGCTTTTTACTGGGCGAGGTTTGGGAGGATGCCACCAATAAAATCAGCTACGGCTACCGCCGAAGATATTTAAGGGGCGACCAGCTTGATTCGGTTATGAATTATCCCTTTGCCGAGGCTATAATTAAATATGTTGGTGGCGGCGATGGGAAGGATTTTATAGAGGCGATTTGTTCAATTTTGGAAAACTACCCAAAGGAAGCTATTGATGTGCTTATGAACCACCTTGGCACCCACGACACACCAAGGCTGCTTACACGGCTTGGAACAAAGTGTTACCCTGCTACAAGGGCCGAGCAATCGAGCTTTACCCTAAGCAAAAATGAGTATGACCTTGCTAAGGCCAAGCAAAAGGTTGCGGCGGTTATTCAGTACACCTTGCCCGGTGTTCCCTCCCTTTATTATGGAGATGAGGCAGGTATTCAAGGCTTTGGCGACCCCTTTTGCCGCGGCACATACCCTTGGGGTAACGAGGACACCGAGCTAATAGACTTCTACAAATGGCTTGGCACACTAAGGCGCGAAAACAATGTGTTTAAAAAGGGAGAGTTTGTGCCCCTGGTTTCGGGTCTTGGCACAATGGCGTACTCTAGAAAAAGCGATGATAGCGAAATTCTGATTGCCACAAACCGTTGGTGTAATGCTGATACTATAGAAATCCCTGAAAGATTTAAGGGCGGCGAGGTTCTATATGGAAACCGCCCCGATGGCATAAACCTTACCCTTGATGCATACGACTTTGCAATTATAAAGATATAAAAAAACAGCACCCGTGGGTGCTGTTTTTTTGTTTTAGAATTCTATGGTATTTAGTTTTTCGAAGGTATCAAGACTGAATGTTACGATGCTGTCTTTGGTAACAACATAGAAATAATCGTTTATCCAAAGCAGGCGTGCGCCATAGTAGAAGCTATCGTTTGTAAGCTTGGCTTCGGCTTTTTTGAAGAAGCCGTTACCCTCGCTGTAGCCGTAGACAAATAGTCTTGTTTTTGCAACATCATCGGTTGCAATAAAGGCTATGATATTTTTCTTTGCATCTACCATAATTGCCTTATGGGTTTCGCTTGCCTCTGACCAATCGGCAGGAACTGAAGACAGGTGTAGTTCAGAAACATCGGCAGGATTGCTTACATCGAACATTGAGATTTTAAGGCCTGTAACAGCGCCCTGCTCGGTTGCAGATTTGCCAAAGCCGAAGAGTCTACCCTCGCCATAGGGGTGCAGGTATTCCGAAAATCCGGGGATTTTAAGCTCGCTTAAAATCTTGGGGTCGGCAGGGTCTTTAAGGTCTACTGTAAACAGCGGGTCTACCTGCTTAAAGGTTACGAAATAGCCTACTTCGCCGCTGAAACGAACCGAATATACGCGCTCGCCCTTTGCTAAATCTTCTATCTGGCCAATTTGCTTAAGGTCCTTATCGAGCACATAGAGGGCGTTTTTGGTGGTGGAATCGGCACTTGAAACAAAGCTGCTGCTTTTGGAATGTGTGGTTATATCTACAGTGGTTACAATGCGAAGATTATTCTGGTATTCATCCATTGAAAACTGGTTAAGCGGCATTCCCATTACCTTGCCCGTGGCCTCGGTCTTGATAATTCCGTTCTTCAAGCTGAGCTTTACAATGGTGGTTTCGTTTTTATATTCTACTTTACCTCCCGCTTCGGATTTCTCGTTCTTTGTGAAGGTATAGAAAAGGTTTTCGTTGTTACAGTATACATTTTGTGCGCCGCCGAGTATTGCGGTGTTATCAATAATCTCGCCCTTTTCCATATCTACCGAAGAAACAACAAGGTAGCTGGGGCTTTCGAAATCCTCTATAACACAAATATCGGTTTCTCTGATAGCGGCATTATCCACACAGGGCACATAGGTTTCGGCCTTATCCCTATCAATATTATCTCTAACATAGTGGTTGGAAAGCAGGTAAACTGTATCCCCTATCATTCTGGAGCTGTTGTAATAACCGTTTTGATTGATTTCTTTAATTACCTTTATATTCTCTTTATCGGTTATATCTAAAACTGCGATTTTAACATTGGGGGCATAAGAACCCGAAAATCTGTAGCTTTCTATAATTACAGCCAGCCTATTGCCGTTTACATAGAGGCCTGTAACCGTTTCGCCGCCTGTTGTGAGGGATTTTTTGGTTACTAGCTTTGGATTACCGTTGTTAGAATCGGTTACAACCAGAAAGCCATCCTTAATGGAATAAATGTACCTGCCATCGTTCTTGACTAAATCGGCCTCATCTACACCCTGAACCTGATTATTAGTGGTAGATGATTCGCCCTTTAAATTTACAGTACCATTATCCTGCCCTGCGCTCGGTTCGGCAGTGCCTGTTGCGGCCTCATCCCTTGCAAGACCGCCTATTAAATAGGCAAAGCCATCATCCATAATATCAATAAAGCTATCGTAGCTTTGCTTTTGCATATATTTATTTATGGAATTATAAATTGTATCGTAGGTAAGGTTTTCCATTAGGGTGGACTCGCCCACATACTGATTTATGGGAACAGGTTTTTTTGCAATAAGGGTTACCCCCAGCGCCAAAACCAAGCTAAGCGCAATAGCAATAATAGCGTTAAAATTAATTCTTTTTGGTTGTGAATTTTGTATGATTTTGGCTTTGATATATCTTTTGGCCTGTTCATCGGGTACTATGCTCTGATTATCGGTTCTATACTTTTCTTCGAACATCATATTTCTCCTTTCAGTGTGGTTTGAAGCCTTTCCCTTGCCCTTTTAAGGCGGGTTTTAACGGTGGCTTCGTTTGAGGCTGTGATTTGGGCTATTTCACTGCAGGAATAGCCCTCGAAGTAATGAAGGTGCACGACAGTTCGGTATTTAAGCGGAAGCTTTGCAACCTGTAAATACACCTCGCTGACCTCGTGAGTGGGCGCAGTAATGGTATCGTTTAAAGGTTCGCAAAGTTTTGTGAATGCCGATTTAAGCAGGTTTTTAGAGCAATTTATTGTTACCTTTAAAAGCCAGGCTTTAAGGTGCTCTTCATCGTTAAAACAAACATTGGCTTTGCACAGCTTTAAGAAAACTGTTTGCAAAATGTCTTCGGCATCGAACTTGTTGCCTACCCTTGCATAAGCCAAGCGGTAAACAGTATTGCAATACTTATCGAAAACAGTGTCGACCGACATATTTTCGGGGAATTTATTTATCATTACTTCACCCTCTTTCACTTATAACACAACTGAAAGTGCCAAAAGGTTTCAAAATTTTTCTTCTTTTGGAATTTTTTTACTAAGCGCATAGTTTCGGTAGGCTTTATCATCGGTAACCTCTTTAATTACCTCGATAAAGGCGGGAATTTCAAATTCTTCTTTTTCGCTTTTAAGCTCTACCTCTAAAAAGGCTTGGTTTTGCCAAAATGGGAAAACATCAATTTCAATATTTTTTGATTTATATGGGTAAACATACCTTGTTTTTTCTATAGTGCCGCCCTGCTTGGTTTCTAACAGTGCAGTGTACTCCTCTATAGATATTTCGCTTTCATCCTCGATTCTAGTAAGGTTTGTTATATGCTTTTTAACCGTTTTAATATATGTAGTGCGGCCGTTTTCCTGCACTTTTCTTATGCGGGCGCCGCTTTCAGTATAGTTTTGGGTTATATTTAAAATGCGAATACCGTTAAGTTTTTTAATTGCTTCAATATTTGGCATTTTAATTAAAAACTTACGTTCAATTTCGAGCATTGATTTTTGCGCCCCCCTTTTACCCTTTATTTTAACAAAAAAGCAGCGACAAGTCAATTGTCGCTGCTTTTCATTTCGGTTATACCATCGGCTATGGCGGCAAAAACATCTCCGCAGCCGCCCTTAGCATTTTCGGACAAAACTGTTACGGCATATTTGGGGTTATCCAGCGGAAAGAATCCGCAAAACCAAGAGTTGGTTACCTTTTGTCCGCCCTTTATTACGCCCGTTTGGGCAGTACCCGTTTTACCTGCCGCAGTAGTTAAGGTTGGGTTTGCCTTTTTACCCGTTCCATCCTCCTCTAAAACGGCGGCAAGATATTCCTTAAGGCGCGCCGCCGTATTTTGGGAAAATAGGCGCACCTCGGCAGGAAGAGGGGTTTTTGAGGTTAGTTTTCCATCGGTTACCTCACCCTCTATAAGTGATGGCATTCTATAGCTGCCGCCATTTGCAACCGCCATATATAAATTGGTGATGGTTATTGGAGACAGCAGTAGCTCGCCCTGCCCTATTGACAGGTTTGCAAGCTCTCTTTTGGTGGGTTCGCGCCGAGCGATACTGCCTAAGCTTCCCTTAGCGGCGACAAGGTTTGGCGCCAGAATTACTCCGCTTTCCATTCCTGCAATTTTGGCTGTGCTTAAAAGCCCGTTTACATCCAGCAACTGAACAAAATTATAAAAATAAGAGTTGCAGGAAAATTTAATGGCATCCTTGATATTCATAAGCCCGTGGCCGCCAAGGTTGTGGCAGGTAAAATTAAGGCCATCAATGTTGGTATAGCCCTTGCAGTCAACCGTAAGCGTTTTCCCCTGCTCGCACCCAACACCCGCCACAAGGGGCTTGAAAACCGAACCGATATTATAGTTACAAAGGGCTCTGTTTAAAAGCGGCTCGGCAGTGTTTTCTATGGCTTTATCAAGGGCAGACAGCTTATAGTCGGGGCGGCTTACCAAGGCCCGTATTTTACCCGTTGCAACCTCGCAGACTACTACTGCGCCGCTATTTATTTTAATGGATTGCTGCTCGGCTATTCTTTGAATATTTTTATCTATTGTGGTTTTAATTCCGCTTTTTTGAACCTGTGAGTTATAATAAACCTCCGGCTTATAACCCGAAATAACCTGCCCTCTGCCATTAATGGTAAAAACTATTTTGTTTTTATCATTTGCAAAAAGCTTATCGTTATAAGAGGCTTCAAGACCGCAAAGGCCCTCTCCATTGGCGTTTGTGTAGCCTATTATATGCTTTGCAAGCAGGCTGTCATCGTTATGGGAATAGGTTTTTACCGAATATATCCCTTCGGCCTTTATTTCCCTAGCGCTGCGCCTTACGGCAAAGCCGCTTTGCTTTATTTCGGCTAATATTTTTTCAATTTCAGTTCCCGTAAAATGGTTATACAGCGCCGCTATGGCCGAAGGCTGATTGAAAATTATAACATTATATACTTCTTTTGCATTGGTTATGGGGGACATATTGGTGTCGAATATTGTGCCGCGGCTGAAATCGAGTTCAATTACCCTGCGGCTTGTTTGGTCGGCCACCTGCTTATACTCCTTATGCTTCATTACCGAAAAGACCCTGAAGGTGCATATAAACAAAAGTAGAACAACAAAAAAATAGCAGGCAGCTATTCGTTTATAAGATATTTGCATAATAAAACCTCCCGTATCTATTGTTGACACGGAAGGTTTTAATTAATCACATTTCATTCGGAGCATTGAGCCGACCTTAACGGGGCGATTAAAGGGAATTTTAATTTTCATCATGGGATGTGGCGCATTTTCTATTAAGTTGCCATCTATATCATAAAGTTCATTAGCGGTTACCTCAAAGGGCGCCGACATAGGCTCTAAGCAATCGAGCGTTTGGCCACGCCAGAACTTGTTTTTTAAGGTGGCAATAATCATACCATCTTCGTAACCATCGACTGTTGCGGCAACGGCATAATCCCTTACATAGCCCGCGTGGGAATAGGTTTGGGCATTTTCTGGGCGGCCATAATAGAAGCCTGTTGAATAGTTTCGGTGGCTGATTTTATTAAGCTCTTCGGTAACCCAGAGGGGCAACTGCCAATCATCTGCCGCACCCTTAAGGCTATCTAGTGCGCCGCGATATGCGTTTGCAGTTACTGCAACATAATATTGCGATTTTGCCCTGCCCTCTATTTTAAGGCTGCCAATACCTGCATCGCGCATTTCCTTTAGGTGCTGTGCCATACACAAATCATTGGCATTTAAAATATAGGTGCCCTTATCGGTTTCGGTTATATCAAAATGCTGGCCCTCGCGGTTTTCCTCTATAAGAGAATATGACCAGCGGCAGGGTTGTGCGCAGTCTCCCCTATTGGCATCGCGCCCTGTCATATAGGAAGACAGCAGGCACCTTGCCGAAAAAGAAACACACATTGCCCCGTGGACAAAACATTCTATCATAAGTTCTTTTGGAGTTTTTGCCCTGATTTCGGCAATTTCAGCCAGCGATAATTCCCTTGCGGTTACAACACGGTTTGCACCCATATTGTAAAAGGCATTTGCGGTTTCGTAGTTTACAATGCCCGATTGAACCGATACGTGCAGTTCGCACTTTGGGGCATATTTTTTAACCATACCGATAGTGCCAAGGTCGGCCGCAATAACCGCATCGGCCCCTGCATCTTGCACAAGCTCTAAAAAGGCGGGTATGCGGCAAATTTCATCGTTATGAGGGAGTGTGTTGCAGGCAACGTGCACCTTTGCGCCGCGAGCGTGGGCATATTTAATACCCTCTCGCATTGCTTCCTCGCCAAAGTTGGAGGCGGCGGTGCGCATACCGAATTCCTCACCCGCAATATATACTGCATCTGCACCAAAATCAACTGCGGTTTTAAGCCTTGTTAAATCTCCCGCAGGGCAAAGCAGTTCGGGCAAGAAATCCTTATTATTTGAAATACTCATATATCCAATTTCCTTCTTGCTGTAAGCGGTTTATAGTGGCGTTTTGCTCGGCGCCTGTTTTATGATAATAGAATTTACCGTTTTTATCGGTTACAAAATAAAAATACGGTGTGTTCTCGGTTGGGTAAAGGGCGGCCTTTATTGCCAGCTCTCCGGGTGCACAAAGAGGTCCCGGAGGGAGACCCTTTATTTTATAAGTATCGTATCGGTCATCATCGTTAGGGTAAAAGCTTCCGTAGTAGCAGGTGGGAGAAGAGCCGAGGGATGAAAAGGCGTTGCTGTTCAGGCGGTTATAGAAAACACCTGCAACATTTGCCATTTCACTTCCGTTTTGGCCCGATTCCATTTGAATTATGGAAGCCATAGTTAGTATTTCGTTCATTGAAAGCCCGAGCTTTTCGGCCCTTTTGTACATTTCATCGGTTATAACCGATTCGGTCTCAGCAATCATTTTTTCTATTGCAAGCTTTGCCTGCTTTTTACCATCTGTGCCTGCATAGAATTCATAAGTATTGGGGAAAAGGTAGCCTTCAAGGGCGCAGTATGCCTTTTCGGTGTTAACATTTTGAAGAAGCTTGCCGTTGAGTTCTATTTCATTCAGGGCGGCTAAAAACTCCTCGGCCGTGCAAAGGCCCGATTTTTCAAAAATAGTTGCCATACCGGGAACCTTAACATCTTTACCGTTTACATCCTTAACAAAATCGTGAATACCGGTTCCCTCGGGAATGGTTACTGTAACAGTATCTGCCTTTTGGCCCTGAGTTGAAAGAATTTCGGCAATTTTTTCAAATCCGACATCGTTTCTAAACTCGTAGCTGCCGTAGCGGAAGTTTGCGCCAACACCTGCAAATTTTGTATACATTCTAAATACTAGCGCGCTATCCACAGCACCGCTTTCCTCTAATATGTTTGCAATTGAGGATACCGATGAGCCCTCTTTTATGGTTATTTTGCAAAGTTCTCCGTTTCGGGAGGTACCTTTATAATCGGAAACAACCAAAGCCGCAACCACCGAAACGGCAATTGCGATTGCGGCTATAACAGCTAAAATAATGTAAAGCCAAGTTTTCTTTTTCATAAAATACTCCGTTATTTATTACAAGTTTTAATTCTTTTATCGGTTACCACAATATCAACGTGACGGTCGTACTTTCCGTGGTACAAAAAGGGCTTTAGTTCGGCCGAGTAGCAAAGCCCTGCCGAAATTCCCGTAAAACGCACCATATATCTATCGTAATACCCTTTTCCGTAGCCAATGCGGTAGCCCTTCATATCAAAGTGCATACCCGGCACTATCATAAGGCAACCCGAAAAATCGGTTACAACAGGCAAATCGGGGTTGGGCTCCATAACCGAAAAGCTGCCGATTGACAGCTGGTCTAGGCTTTCGATATAGTGGAACTCCATATCCCTTGTATCGGGAATACAGCGCGGAACAGCTACCCTTTTGCCATCTGCCCAGGCTTTTTTTATAATACCTATAGTGTCTATTTCAATTGGGGTTGACATATAGATAAGAATGGTTTTAGCAGGGCGGTATTCCTTAAGGCGGCAAACATTTTCGGCTATCTGTCTATCTAGCTGCTGCTTTTCTTCACTTACCATATTACGCCTGCGCTCTTTTGCACGGGCGCGGAGGTCTTGCTTGTAGCCGCGTATATCTATCGGCCGCATTGCTTACTCTCCCTAAGTTCCTTTGAAAGCTCTCTTGAGCCTTCAAGGAAATCGACTATTGCAAAGCCAAATTCAAATACAGCGCCTGCGCCCCTTGCGGTTATAACATTACCATCGGTTACGGTGGGGGCGTTTACATAGCGTGCGCCCAGAAGCTGGTCTTCAAAACCGGGGTAGCAGGTTGCAGCCTTACCCTTTAATATACCAAGGTTGCCTAGCACTGCGGGTGCGGCACAAATTGCGGCAACAAGCTTACCCTTTTTAAAGGCTGTTTTTGCGGCATTGCAAACAGTGGCATTTGCCATAAGGTTGCGGGTGCCGGGCATTCCGCCGGGTAAAACTACACCTTCAAACTGAGTAGGAGCAAACTCGCCCGTTTTAATATCGGCAGTGATTTTTATACCGTGGGCGCCTACTATTTCTTTTTTATCTATTCCAACGCAGGTAACCTTTTTGCCTGCGCGGCGTAAAATATCAACCGTAACAAGCGCTTCGGCCTCTTCGAAGCCATCGGCTAAAAATACATAAATCATACTAAACTCCTTTTAAAACCTCTGCCAGAACATCGGCAGCAATTTCATCTATAGTGCGAGGCGCACCATCTTTAGCGCAGGAAATTTTAACCCAACCCGAATATTCGGCTGTGAAAACTGCCGCTTCGCGGCAACGGTTAAGGTATTCAACATCGGTTTCGTGAATATCCTTATGTCCGCCGGCGTTGCTATAGCGGTTATCAAGTAGCTTTTGTGAAACCTCGGTTGGCATATCAAGGAAAATAACCTTATCGGGCTTAGGAATTCCGAGCTTTGTGTATTCAAAATCATAAAGCCAGTCTAAAAATGCGGCCCAATCCTCTTTAGGGAGCTTGGAGCACTGATGAACAGCATTTGATGTTGTGTATCTGCCCGAAACGATTACTCCGCCGCCCATATAATACTCGCCCCAGTCTTTTTTAAACGAGGCATAGCGGTCGCAAGCGTAAAAGCAGGATGCCGCATAGGCATTAACATCGCCCGGCTTTGAACCGAACTGACCTGCAAGATACATTTTTATTAGCGCAGAGGAATCGTCTTCATAGCAAGGGAAGGATACTGTTTTACAGTCTATCCCCTGCTTTTTAAGGCCTAAAGGCAAAAGCTCAAGCTGGGTTGATTTTCCGCTTCCATCTAGCCCTTCTATAACAATTAGTTTTCCCATAATTATTTCATTTCCTT
>JAGBGJ010000024.1 GCA_017936045.1 Clostridia bacterium | reverse complement strand
TATGGAAAACAACAATCAAAAAAACGAACAACTTTTGCTTGATATGGCGAAAGAATTAGAGAAGAAAAACAAAACAATTTGGTCTTCTATGTGGGCTATTATGACGGTAAGTATGACAGTTCTAATTGCAGGTATCTTTTTTGCTGTATTTTTGATACCCGAAGGAATATGGCAACTAATCACAATTCTCGGAATTTGCGTTGTGTTTTTGATACCATGCTTATATGCATTAAAGCTTGAAGTTAGTGTGGGCGCTTATAAGTGCAAAAATTGTGGTTATGAAATCGTTCCTACCTATAAAGAAGCAATGAAGGCTATGCACAGAGGTTTTACACGTCACTTATTGTGTCCTAAATGCAACAAACGAACTTGGTGCAAAAAGATTTTGAAGAAGTAAATTCTTTTCTTGATTTTTTTGTTTTTGCTGTTATAATGACCTTAGTTTTCCTTTTTGAGGTGCGTTATGAACCAATTTGCACGAATTAAGTTTGCTTGTTATTCATCAAATTCTTCTATGGCGATTGTAAGCCATCTTTCGCCCGTACTCTTCCTTACATTCAGGGAGCTTTACGGCATTTCTTATTCTCTTTTGGGACTGCTTGTTGTTATTAATTTTACAACACAGCTAATTGTTGATTTAGCCTTTTCCTTTTTCTCGCACAAGTTCAACATTCCAAAAGTTGTTAAAGCTACCCCGTTAATAACACTAATTGGCCTTTTAATTTATGCTGTTTGGCCGCTTATACTGCCCGAACTTACATATTTAGGCCTTGCAGTTGGAACGGTTATATTCTCGGCTGCAAGCGGATTTAACGAGGTGCTTATAAGCCCGATTATTGCGGCAATTCCTGCTGATGAGCCCGATAAAGAGATGAGCAAGCTCCATTCGGTTTATGCCTGGGCGGTTGTTGGTGTTGTTATTATATCGACACTGTTTTTGCTTATTTTCGGCAAAGCAAACTGGGTATGGCTTGTTTTCCTGCTTATGCTTATTCCGCTTACCTCTCTTATTTTATTTTCGAGCGCCGATATTCCGAAAATGGATGCACCCGAAAAGATTTCGGGCGCTGTTGCGTTTCTTAAAAACAAATCTTTGTGGCTTTTTATTGTGGCAATTTTCCTTGGTGGTGCCAGCGAATGTACAATGTCGCAATGGAGCTCCAGCTATTTGGAAAAGGCCCTTTCCATACCAAAGGTTTGGGGAGATGTTTTCGGAGTTGCCCTTTTTGGACTAACTCTGGCCCTTGGCCGTACACTCTATGCAAAGGTTGGGCGTAACATTGAAAATGTTTTATTCTTAGGCTCTATTGGTGCGGCAGCTTGTTACCTTGTGGCAACTGTTTCATCTTCGCCCATTTTAGGACTTTTAGCCTGTGCGCTTACAGGCTTTTGCACATCTATGCTGTGGCCCGGAAGCCTTGTTGCCGCAACCGATTACCTGCAAAACGGAAGCGTGTTCATTTTTGCAATTATGGCGGCAGGCGGCGACCTTGGAGGTTCGGTTGGTCCCCAGCTTGTGGGCCTTGTTACCGATACGGCAATGAGCACACCCTTCTTTATAAACCTTGCCCAAGGCTTTGGACTTACCGCCGAGCAGTTTGGAATGAAGCTTGGCCTGCTTTCGGGCATGCTGTTCCCCCTGTTTGCAATCTTTGTATTTGGATACATTAAACATAAAAAGAATAAAAAAAGAAGCGTTTAAACGCTTCTTTTTTTATTCTTTATTTTTGTTCATTTCAAGCTGGGCCATTACGAGGCCGAAGTATATTCCTTTTAGCTTTAACAGTTCGTTATGGGTGCCAAGCTCGGCCACCTTTTTTTCGTTTATAACGGCTATTCTATCGGCATTTTTCAGTATTGACAGCCTGTGTGCTATGGCAAAGGTAGTTCTGCCCTTGCGCAGGCGTTCGAAGGCCTGCTGAATTTGATATTCACTTTCGGTATCTAGCGCTGAGGTAGCTTCATCTAAAATCAGTATTTTAGGGTCGCCCAGAATGGCACGGGCAATGGCAATACGCTGTTTTTCCCCGCCTGAAAGCATATGCCCTTTTTCGCCGATATAGGTATTATAGCCATCGGGCAGGCGGCAAATAAACTCGTGTGCATTGGCACTTTTGGCCGCTTTTATAATATCGAGCATTGAGGCTTCGGGGCGTGCGAAGCGAATATTATCGAGCACGGTGCCTGCAAACAAAAAGGTTTCCTGCAAAACTACACCGATTTGGGAATGATAATGGGCAACATCGAGGTCTTTGATATTATGACCATCAATTAAGATTTGGCCCTCATCGACATCATAGAGCCGCATTATAAGGTTAATAAGGGTTGATTTTCCGCAACCCGAGGAACCGACCAGACCGAGCATTTCGCCCTTTTTAACATCGAGGGTGAGCCCTTCCAGCACGGGGTCATAGGAATTGTAGCCAAAGGAGATATTATCAATTTTAATATCGCCCACTATTTCCTTTTTTATTGCATTATCCTTATTTTTGATTTCGGGTGTTTCATCTAAAATGTCGTAGATACGCTCCATACTGGTTGTCATATTAATGATTCTTCGGGGCAAAAAGGACATCCAGGAAAGGGGGCCTAAAAGCATACCTGCGTATGCTATGAACTGCATAAGCTCGCCCACAGTCATTTTGCCCTCTAGTACACCCATACCGCCAAGATAGGTTATAAGGTATGTACCAAAGGCCAACAGCAGGGATAAAAATGGGAAAAAGATTGCAAAGAAGGTTTCGTTGCTGCGCTGAACGGTGGCTAGGGTATCATTAAGAGCGCAAAATTCCTCTATCTCCTGCTTTTCTTTGCCGTAGGTTTTAACTATTCGAATACCTGAAAGGACATCCTGCAGTTTATTTTGAATTTTATCTGAACGGCGGTGTTGATTATGGAAAATGCGCCTGATTTTTGGCCAAAAGGTTCGGGCAAAAATTATTATAAGGGGTGCAAAGGCAAAGGCCGCAAGAGCAAGCTTCCAGTTAAGAAAGAGCATTAGCACAGCAAGTGCCACAAGGGTTACGAGCATTCCGAACATATTGCAAAAGCAGTCGCAAATAAAGCCGCGAACATTGTTGGTGTCCCCCATTACTCGGCCGATTACGGCGCCCGGATTTCTTTTATCTAAAAAAGACAGGGACAGTTTTTGAATATGTGTATTGAGCCTGTCGCGCAGTCTATAGGAAACACTTATTCCAAGCTTATTGCAAAGATATGTTCTATACAGATAGCCTACTGATGATACAACCGTTATACCTAAATATACGGCAAAAAAGATAAGGACATTTACGGCGGTTCCCTTGCCTGTTACAAGGTAGCCATCTACAAAATAGCGCAGCACGAATTGTACCGATAAATCTATTGCGCTGCCAAACAGCATTAGCGCAATTATTACGGCAAGCGATGCCGCGTGGGGCTTGCAAATGCTAAGCAGTCTTGCAAAGTTTCGGTGTTCTTTATCGCATTTGGGACAATGATTTGTACCTGGTAATACCCTGCCGCACTTGGAACAGTATTTTTCCTTATCGCGGTTAATAATTCGCTTTTCTGTATTGCCCTCGCAAAGTAGCTTAATGCCCTTTGCAAGGCAGGCTATACGGGAAATATTAGTCATACTGCAGCGCGCTATCATAGTTTCTTCGCCATTGATTGTGAGCGACAAAACGCCGCCGTTTACCATATTATGGCAGTTGGCTGTTTGACAAAGGCTTATTGGTATATACTCTTCTTTTTCGCCTTCGAAGACAAAAACCTCGCGCTCGGTGGTGCCGATATAAAGCTCACTTGCAAATTCGCCGTTTAGGTTTATATCGTTTTTAATGCAGTATATCGGTTCCAGCTTGCTGTGCTTGGCCAGTTTTTGCCGAAGCTTTTGGGGTAGTTTAATATTTAAATCCACTTGACTTCTCCTACAAGTAAAGGTCGAGTTTTTTGATTTCCTTTGGGGTTAGCTTGGTTAAATCCTTAATTTCGTAACGGTTTTGGTCGGAATCCTTGATTATAACCCTATTATCTTTTCTGATTACGCTGCCCGAAGAACCCGATGGGCTTGTGAACTTGTGCTTACCCTTGTTTGTAAGCACCGACCAATAGGTGTGGCCGTATTCTTCCTTAACCGAATAGACCTTTAATATTTCGGGCATAAAGTAGCGAATTTCAAGCTGGGCTTTAATGAGGGCTATGGTTTGGCTGTCGAAAACATTGATGTTTTCTATAATGCCGAGCTCCTCTTGCTTATCATCGGCCGTTCTTACCGACAAATATTCTTCGGGTGCGGTAAAGGGAAAGGCGCAAATAATGTTTACCATACCCTTATCCTCGCCGCTAAGCGTAAGGGTTATAAAGCCACCCTTGGTTTGGTGAAATGCGGCATTTTCGGGACTGAGTTTATTTACTGTAAGCAGCTTTTCAACCTCTTCGCTTTCCTGTTTTAAGATATCGTTTTGGTTCATTTTAATCTCCTATTCCGCGCATTGCGAGTGCCTTGCTTTGGATTTGATAGAGTTTAAAGTATTCGCCCTTCTTACGTATAAGCTCGCCGTGGGTTCCCTCTTCAACAAGCTTACCATCATCTATTACAATAAGCTTATCGGCATCGCGCAGGGTGGACAGCCTGTGTGCGATAGAGAGGGTTGTACGGTTTTTAATAAGCTCCTTAAGGGCTGATTGAATATTCTTTTCGGTTTCGGTATCAACCGCGGCGGTGGCTTCATCTAAAATAAGGATTTTTGGGTTTGCCAAAATAGCGCGGGCAATGGAAATTCTTTGCCTTTCGCCACCCGAGAGGCCTCTGCCGCCACTGCCAACCTCGGTATCGTAGCCATCGGGAAGTTTGCAAATAAAATCGTGGGCCGAGGCGGCAATGGCAGCCTCGAGCACCTCTTTCCTGCCTGCCTTTGGGTTGGCATAGGCAATGTTTTCGAAGATTGTGCCCTTGAAGATATAGGTTTCCTGGCTAACCAGCGCAATGTTCTTTCTAAGGTCGCAAAAACGCATATCGCGGACATTTACGCCATCTATTAATATTTCTCCCTCGCTGACATCGTAAAGCCTTGTAATAAGGTTAACCAGTGTTGTTTTACCTGCGCCCGATTTGCCTACAATTCCGAGCATTTCGCCCGCATTTACCGAAAGGGAAATGTTTTTAAGTACCTCGCGGTTTTCTTCGTAGCCGAAGGTTACATTTTTAAGGGTTATTTCCCCCTTAATATCGGGTTTTGGCTTGGCTGATGGTTTTTCGGTAACATCTGGCTTGGCATCTAATATTTCGAAAATACGCTGCGCCGAATTCATGGAGTTTGACCACCAGCGGAATATGTAAGAGAAAAAGTTTGCAGGGCCAGAAAGTAGCGATACATAGCCCGTAAAGGTCATTAAGGTACCGTAGGTCATTGGGGGCTTAAACACGCTAAGCACAAAGGCCGCACCTATTGTAAAGGTTAAAACGCTGGCCAGCGACTGCGCTATATGGTAGAGCGCGGTGTACTTAATATCAAAATTCATTGCATCTGCCTGAGCGTGGGCAACATTCACATTAACCTTTTGCAGCCTTGCCTTTTCGCTTTCTTCCCTGCCAAAGGCCTTTACCACACGAGCGCCTGTTAGGTTATCGTTAAGCTTAGAGCGAAAATCACGGTGGGTTTGGAATTGGCGGCTGTTATAGTGCCACAAAATGGGCTCCATTTTTATACTGATAATAACTGCGGGCGGCAGTGTTGCAATGGCAACCAAGGCCAAAAGAGGACTTGTAGTGAACATTACAACACAGGAAAAAATAATTGTAAAAAGGTTTGGCAGTATAAAGGGCAGTCCATCGATAAAAATGTTGGTTACATTGGCGGCATCATCCACTATTCTGGACATAAGTCCGCCCGTTTCCTTGCCTGAAAAGAAGGAAACCGAAAGGTGCCCGATGGATGCAAAAACCTTGTTTTTAAGCCTTGCAATTACATTTGGCACTATTTTTGCAACAATTACGCCCTGAATAACGCCGAAAAGCTGTTGGAGTAGTTTTACCCCTACCATCATTAAGACAAGGATTAAAAGCAGAACTGCATAGTCTTCAATAGGCAGAGCTTCAAACACCGAGTTTGCCTTGTTTTTTGCCAGCACGGCATCGTAAAGCAGGGTACCGTTTAAAAGCGGCCACACCGAATTTACAAGGGCCGATAAAATACACAAAACGCATATTGCGGCAAGGTGGAATTTATAGGGCTTAAAGTAAGAGGCCAGACGAAAGAATATTTTGCGCTTGTCCATACACTTGGGGCAAATTTTGCGGTTCTTTTCGGGGTATGGCATTCCGCATTTGGGGCAGAATTCATCGCGCTGTTCTTCGAAAAGGCGTTCCTCTTTTATTTCTTCGCCTTTGATTAAAAGCGACAGTATTTCTTTTATGCGCATTACCCTGCCCTTATAGGCATTGGTGAATGCGCATATAGGGATTTGTTCGCCATCTATTTTAAGGCTGAACATACCGCCCACAACAAAGGTGGAAATTTGCGGGTCGGATAAATCCTTAATTTGGTATTTCAGGAATGAAAATTCGGTGTAATCGGGCTCTTTTTTATCGGGGTCGGTCATCCCCAGTTTGCCGTTTGTACCAACGATAAGAGCATCTTCGGTAAGGAGCAAAACAAACGGGGAAAATTCGCAGTTATGGGTCATATCGGCCTTGGCAAAAATAAGAAGCTTTGAGCCGAGCAAATTATTGCTTTCTACTACAGATTTTAGGCTTTCGGGCATTTCGGAAAGCGGTCTTTTATTTTCCATTTTGTTCACTCCTTTCGTTTTTATATAATACCACCGCTGTTTAGCATTTTCAACTCTTGAAATATTAGAGATTTTGTGATATGGGGATGCTTTTTACAGCTCTTTTTTACGCTTTTCAACCGCCTGCCTGCGGAAAACGGCAGGGGTTAAGTAGACATATTCTTTAAATACCCTGCTAAAGTGCTGTACCGTTTTAAAGCCAACCATATTGGCTATATCTTTTATGGGCACATCGGTGAAAGCAAGCTGCTTTTTAGCAATTATAATTCTGTGCTTTTTAACATATTCCATTACCGAACATCCAAAGGCATTTTTCATTAACGATGATAGCACTGTTGGATTTGTTCCCGCATTTGAGGATATTTTTGCAAGGGTAAGGTTTTCGGCATAGTGGCTTTCAATATAAAGCACAGCCTCACGCAGGCGGGTATCTTCTATTAAAAAACTATTATCCGACTTTTCGTGCTGCATACCGTAACCGATAAGGCCGTACATACGCTCTAGAGAAATGATAATTTCCATAAAATAGGAACGGCCCCTGCAGGACCAATACCAATCACGCTGCTGTTCTAATTCTTCTATCATAAAATTTGCCGACTGGTTTATTTTTTCGAGATATGTTTCGCAAATTGGGATAATATGTACCGAATCCAAAAAGGGCTTTAGCATAAACATATCGTGGGTTGTTGCAATATCGGAATACCTGGTATTTCTTAAAAGGCCAAAGCACATATTTACATTTAAGAATTTGGGGTGGAAATACACGGCTGTATATTCACTTGCCGCCTTTATTTCGAAAAACGGATTTTCCATTTCGTTAAAGCAAATAAAGGCCGGCGCCAGGGCAGTTTGCATGGTGCCACCTACCGAAAAGGTAATACTGCCACGCACCAGAATTATCATAAGAAAGCAGTTACCTTTAATTGCAATATTATTAAGCGGTGCATTCTTTTCGCAATAAATGTGTGCAACCTTGCCTTTATTATATTTTTTACCAACTGTATAAAAATCCATTTTTTCACCACCGTTTTGTATGATTTTACCATATATATTTTATTGAGACAACAAATAAAGTTTATCTATTCGGCAATTATTTTTATCTGAGACAAAATTTAGATGTATGTTAACTGATATGTTGCTAAAGTGCAATATAACACAATGTTTGTGTATTGTCAAGTTACAAATATAACATTATATGTTGTCGATATTGTCTAAAATTAATAATATACTATAATAGGGTGATACAGTTTGGATAAAAAACATTCGGACAACTATAAGCAGTTAGGACTAAATATTGCATATTACAGAAAAAGCAAGGGGCTTTCGCAAAGCCGCCTGGCAGAAAAAATTGATATAAGCCGCACCCATATGAGTAGAATTGAAACAGCCGATTGTGCGGTTTCACTGGATATTATTTTTGAAATATGCAAAACGCTTGAAATTGCACCAAAACAGCTTTTTGATTTTAGAGAAATATAAAAAAGGATGAGGGAACTGAATGTTCCTCATCCTTTTCTTTTTCTTTTAATCCAAAGCAATACTATAAACGCTAATGCAACAAGTATGGCAGCTGATACGGCATAAATGAGTACAGATGCTTCCCCTTTAACCGCTTTAAGCTCGGGCATGTTTCCGGTTATACCGGTACACTCCACCTTTATATTATCAATTAAAATACCCTCTTCGTTTGGTAGTCTTGCAATGATGTAGGGTGCGGCGGCAATGAATTTAAACTTATATTCGCGCCACTCCCCTGCTTTCATATCGCCTAAATCTAAGGCATTAGTATATCCAAGCGGTTTTGCCCTGACATCGGGAATATCGGAATAGAGAAAATCCAGACTTTTACCGCTTAAAGTTTTATCGGCCTTAAGCCACAAAATAATTTCGTATTCCTTGCCAGCTTCCAGCATATAGTCATAGGAAAGCAAGAAACGAGGAGAGTTGATGCCACCCTTGGTTTTAAGGCAGCGCCAGCCTTCCTGCACTACTGCCTGAGAATAGTTCTTTATGCCCGGGGCAATTAGCTCTATACCCGAATTGTAATCGAAAACCTCGCTTATACCCTCTTCAAAGGTAACTTCAAAGCCGTTTGGTTCATAGCAGGCCACAAGGGTTATATCGAAGTTTGGGAATACGGCGAGCTCAAAGGGTGCGCCGTATTCGTTAAAATGCCGCCACTCAGTAAATTTATAACCGTATTTTCTTGGGGTGGGCAACATATCCGGTGTGATTTCGGTTTGACCTGCATAGCCGTATATAGGCTCGCAAGTATCATCGCTTTTTGTATCAAAGGATATTGAAACCTGCTTTGGTTCTGCTGCTTCCTCGGCAAAGGCGGTAACCCCTGCAAGGCTAAATAAAAGCGCAAGGGTCAGGGCAATAGATATTATTAGATTATTTACGGTATTTTTCATATCTACTCCTCCTGCACCTTTTCGGTATAAACCTTACCTACCCCATCCTTTTGATAAAGCCGAATGTAGTCTACATAGTGGGCGGCAGGAAGAGATTGAGGCACCGTTTTTATGGAAACGCACGCCGTGGATATTTCGGGATGGAAAAGGTGATTATTGAATATTATATACTGTGGGTCGTGGAAGCCCGATTGGTCGGGATTCTTATCGAAGGATTTTGTGATATCAAAGGTGCAAAAAACCTTGCGGTCTACCGACATTTTAATTTCAGTTGGGGTCCACTCATACCCGTAGGTATGGTATTCGTAGGTAAGCGTTGGTGTTTGCTTAAAAATGTAGTGATTTGGATTAGTAGCAACATAACCGTTGGCTGTGTTTGTGCTTACTGCTTTGCCGCTCTTTTTAAGGGGGTTATAGCGACCGTTATAATCGAATTTAGCGGTATACCATTTATGCAGTGTTGAATATGCGCGGTTGGTTTTAAAGATTTCGTATATATCCACTTCAACCATATAGTCGTAGTTGCGACTACCTGAAAGATAATCTGTCGAACGGGTCCAGAAAGAGGGCCAGCAGCCCGGTTTATATGGTATTCTTGAGCGCACCTCCATATAGCCGTACACATAATTCATCTTCTTTTGGGTAACAACCGAATAAGGCACCCTATATTCGGTGGTGGGGCGGTTATTATTAAAATATGATAAGGCGTGAAGCTTAAGCCTGCCATCGCTAACGCAAACAACATTTTCCGCCTTAGAGAGCTCAACACTCTTGCTGCCGCTCATATTAACGGCAAGGTTCCAGTTCTTTGGGTCTAGCTCGTTTCCCTCGAACTCATCTCCCCAAATGTATTTATATCCGCTAAGCTCTCCTTGAAGCTGGGATTCAAAGTCGGTTTTAATGCTAAAGGTATATACCTCATTTTTGCCCGGCGCCAGGCGGATAAACTTTTTAACGGCAGAATCTACCGTAACACTATGTCCGCCGCTGAAAACCAACTTTTGCCCATCTAAGTAAACCTTTAATTCGGCTTCGGTAAGTTTTATATTATTGGTGCGGTTGGTGTTGCCGACTAAAATTTCTTTTTCGCTTTTCTCTGTTTCATCGGTTACAATTTGGGGCTGAATTTCAAGGGTATTATAATATTCCTGCAACAAAAGGGCAGAACTGTAAGCATTGGGGTCGTCCTTTGGAACTACAATAACATAACCCTCGGGACCTGCCCAAGCTTCCTTTTTATAATTGAATTCGTGGTCGGTATCCTTATAAACAGCGGTATCTTCACTTTTAGGCTGGCGAAGGGGTGGCTTTGCACAGCCGCCGACATAGCAAATACCTAAAGTAATTAATAATGTAAGCAACAATATTTTTGCCGTGTTAATTACTTTCATCAGTCTTCTCCCAATAAAATTACTGTTTTTTAATTATATTACTTATAAAGTTTTTTGTAAAGTAAATTTGTGTCATAAACCCTTGTGCCTCATATAATGTGATAGAAGTCGATTTCAATACTTACCAGGAGGTCTTTTTATGGCTGATGCTAATATAGGATGCGAAGCAAACGGAAGCTTTAAAGAAGCTGTATGTTTAGATGCCGGCAGAGTTTTCGACTCCTGCTGTGACCGAGACTGTTTAGAGGATTTAAGGGTATATTTCAGCGAAGCAGGACAAAGCGTTATTAACGAGGCGGTTAGCATTAAAATTAAATCCGCCGAGATTGTGTACACCCTTATTGATGTTGAACCCGTAAATCTGAATCGCGGTTGTTATTCCAGCGATATTACATTCTTTTTCCTTATAACACTTGATGTGTATACTGCAGGTAGCAGCTGCCCCACCGAGGTTAGAGGTATTTCACTTTACAATAAAAAGGCTGTACTTTACGGCGGCGAGGGTAATGTGCGAACCTTTAGCAGCGACAATCCTGCAGAAAACTGCCCCGACCTTTGCGGCAGAAGAAAAAGCGGCGCTCCGCGTTGCGTAGTTCAGGCAGTTGACCCCATTGCCCTTTCATCAAGAATTGGGGTAACCTCACCTATATTTGACAATGTTGGTCTTATTCCCGAATGTATTACCGAATACATTGGCGGAGATGTTATAAGCGACCTTCCCGACGGAAGCCCTGCTGTTTTTGTTACCTTGGGACTTTTCACGATAGTTCAGCTTGTTAGAAATGTTCAAGTACTGGTTCCCGTATACGATTACTGCATACCCGAAAAGCATTGCGACTGTAACATTGACAGACCTTGTGATGTCTTCAGACAAATTCAGTTCCCAACCGAAGATTTTTTCCCTACAGGCGGCGGAAACTGCGGCTGCGGATGTAAATAAAAAAAGTGAGATACCAAACGGTATCTCACTTTAAAACTATTTAATTGCGCTAATATCAAGACCGCTGTAATTTTGGAAGAAGGGCTTAATGAGGGCAACCATTTTATCAATGCCGCCTACCTCATTACTTTCGAAATTAAGGGGCATAACCGGGTCGTGCACGCTGAGGCGCAAGAGGAACCAACCGTAGGGGGTCGAAACTCTGATGCCTTCCCTGTTATCATCGGCAACCTTATATGTTGCTGTGTCCTTTGAAACAAAGGCTTCAAGCTCATCTATAACGCGAAGTCCGTATGTTTTGAAGTAGGCCTCGGTTATATTAAGGCGACATTCACGCTCTTCTGCCGGCATTTTAAGGGACTTAAGAGTTTTGTTTAAATCACGGCCGCGACCGAGTTCAATTATGATTTTTGTAATAAGATATGCGCCATCATCAAGAAAATAGTTTTCCCTTAAAGCGGCGTGACCCGAGGTTTCAATTGCAAGGGGGCAATCTAAGCCCTGCTCGCACAGCTCAACTGCTTTATCTATAACATTTTTATAACCACGGCGGTAGCGGTAGTGCTTACAGCCAAGGTCCTTTTCAATAAATTCCTTAAGGCCGTCTGAGGTAACCGAATCGGTAACAATGGTACAGTCCTTTTTACCGTTTGCGGCAATAATTGCGGCAAGGGCAATAAGGCGGTTACGGTTAATTTCGTTACCCTCAGAGTCAACACAGCCTGCTCTGTCAACATCGGTATCGAAGATAACACCAAAATCGGCACCGCTCTCCGTTACGGCTTCGCAAATGCTTTGCATTGCGGTTTTATCTTCGGGGTTGGGAATGTGGTTGGGGAACATTCCATCCGGCTCTAAAAAGCGGCTGCCCGAAATATCGGCACCAAGCGGTGCTAAAACATCGGTTGCATAAAAGCCGCCAACACCGTTTCCAGCATCTACGACAATGTGGTAACCGCTAAGGGGCTTTTCCTCTTCACTTTTACCAATGGCGTTACATATCATTTTCCTGAGCGATGCAGAATAAATTGACATATAGTCAACATTTTCTACGCTGCCGCCTTCGATTTTGGTAAAACCGCCTTGTTCGGCAATGTCAATAATCTCGCCAAGCTGACTGCTTTCAAGTCCGCCCTCTTTAATAAAGAACTTAAGGCCGTTTCTGTCGAACGGGTGGTGGCTTGCAGTGATTTGTACCGCACCATCGGTATTAAGGTCAACGGTAGTCATAAACATTGCAGGGGTGGAAGCAAGGTTGCAGTTTTTTACCTTACAGCCAAGATTTTTAAGGGCTGAAACCACCTGCAGGGAAATTCTATATGCTGAAATTCTGGAATCGTGGCCAACGGCTATGGTAAGCTCGTTTGTTTTTTTGCCGTATTTGTTTGCAACGAATGTGGCAAAAGCCGAGGTAATATCATAAACAGCCTCATCGGTTAGGTTAACTGTTTTGCCGCCTAAATCTGATGCGATACCTCTGACATCGGTTCCGCTTTTTAATTCTTTGTAACTCATATTTTCATCCTTTGCTAACTGCCGAAAAAATATCCTGCCGCAATAAAGCCAAGTACAACGAGAGCCAGGGCTATTGCGGTTAGAAAAGCAGATTTTAAAAATAATTTTATATTCTCTTTAGACATATACTCACCTCTTTGGATGAGTATTTGCCAAATTTTACATTTTTATACATAAGGCCACGCGCCGTGGAGAACCAAACGCATGCTTTATTCTTTGATTATTTTGGAGTTTTGTAGTTTAGAAGATGTTATTGCCGCCTCTAAGGCTTTTTACGGATACTCGGGCAGAAAACGACCAAGCCGACTGTATAAATACGAGGGCAGGTATAGGCTTATTGTGTATTTTGCAAGCGCCAAACGAGACATTCCGACAGCCCTTGAGTTTGCCGAAAGAATATTTGTATCCTTTACCGAAACGGCAAAAACCCTTGAACACGGCAAGGCTATGATTAAGGAAAATGCCCTTGAAAACTTAGCCCTGCTTTAGAGGGATTTTATATGCTTTACGGTTTCTTCTACATTTTCGGCCGAGAAGATGTAGTTGCCTGCAACAAGCACGGTGACCCCTGCTTCTACTGCCAAGGGTGCTGTTTCGGCATTAATTCCGCCATCAATTTGAATTTCGAGGTTTAGGCCTTGGCGTTTTGCTTCGGCCGAAAGCTTTCTGACCTTATCGAGGGATTCGGGCATAAATTTTTGTCCGCCAAAGCCCGGCTCTACCGACATTACAAGCACCATATCGCAAAGGGGTAAGTACTCATAAATTTCCTCGGCCGAGGTTTTGGGCTTTATTGTAAGGCAGGCCTTTACGCCATTGGCCCTTATTTCCTTAAGGGTTTCGGCCACATTTGAGCCTGCTTCGTAGTGGAAACCGAGCCAATCGGCAACGGAGGCAAACTCTTTTATGTAGCGGTGGGGTCTGTCTATCATAAGATGAACATCAAGAGGTAGATTAGTATGAGCCTTGATAGACATTATTACGGGTACACCAAAAGAAATGTTGGGCACAAAAATGCCGTCCATAACATCTAAGTGAAGCATATCTACACCCGATTGTTCGAACTTAGGAAGCATATCACGAAGGGTTAAAAAATCGGCTGTAAGTACAGATGGAGAAAGTTTTACCATAAGGCACCTCTAAAACTAATTTTTACACTATGAATTATATAATAAAAGCTCTCCCTTGTCAATTAATGGGAGAGCTTTTTTAGTTATTCAATTACCTTATAGCCTTGGGCAGTTATGGCGGCGGTTAATATATCTTTATCAACTTCGCCTTCAACCGTTACGGTAACAAGGCCTGTCTTATGGTCGGCTACTGCTTCCTTTACCCCTGCAATTTCCTCTAAAGCCTTTTTAACATGGGCTTCACAGTGCGGGCACATCATACCTTCGGTTTTAATTGTAATATTCATACTTTTTGCCTTCTTTTCTTTAGTGTTTAGTTTTATTCTTTGAAGCCTGAGCGCATTTGTTACAACGCAAAAGCTTGAAAGACTCATTGCGGCCGCGGCAAGCATTGGGCTTAGCTCTATTCCAATTCCCGCCAAAGCTCCTGCCGCTATGGGTATACCTATAACGTTATAGGCAAAAGCCTAAAACAGATTTTGTTTAATATTTCTAAGGGCTGCTCTGCCTATTTTAACAGCCTTAACAAGTTCTGTTAACGAACCGCGCATTACTACAACATCGGCAGCTGCAACGGCAATATCGGTGCCCGTTCCTATAGCAACACCAACATCGGCCGAAGCCAGTGCCGGCGCATCGTTTATACCATCGCCCACCATTACTACCCTGCCGCATTTTTTAAGGCGAGATATTTCGTTTGCTTTATCCTGCGGCAGCACCTCGAATACAGCCTCATTTATACCTGTTTCTTTTGCAACCGCCAAAGCTGTTTGCCTATTATCACCCGTTAAAAGCAGGGTTTTAAGGCCAATTCTTTTTAGCTCTTTTATGGCTTTTTGGCTGTCTTCCTTAATGGTGTCGGACAGGGCTATTATACCAAGCAGGCCACTCTCTTTGGCAAAAAACACAGTGGTTTTGCCTTGGTTTGACAGCGCGGCTGCCTTTTCTTTAAAGCTATCTTCAATTTCTACATATTCGCTTATAAACCTTAAATTTCCGCCAATATACTTTTCATTATTTATTACTGCCGAAACGCCGCTGCCTGAAACAACCTCAAAGCTTGTGGTTGAAAGAGTAACATTACCCTCTTCTTTAGCCTTTTCTACTATTGCCTTAGCAAGGGGGTGCTCGCTTTTTTCTTCAATAGATGCGGCAAATGTAAGCAGCTCTTTGTTTGTGCAACCGGTGGCTACTATATCGGTCACGGTTGGTTTGCCGGTTGTTACCGTGCCGGTTTTATCGAGCACTATGATATCTGCCTGGCCGATATTTTCAAGCGCTTCGGCGGTTTTGAACAGAATACCGCTTTTGGCCGCCCTGCCGTTTGCAACCATTATGGCAACGGGGGTGGCCAGACCCAGTGCACAGGGACAGCTTATTACCAATACCGAAACACCTTTTAGTAGGGCAAAACCTACCGTTTGGCCTATTATAAGCCAAACCGCAACGGTAATAAGAGCAATTAGTATAACTGTTGGCACAAAAACACCCGAAACCTTATCGGCAGCCTTTGCTATTGGGGCTTTGGTGGCGGCCGAGTCGCTCATAAGCTTAATGATTTTTGAAAGGGTTGTTTCCTCTCCAACGCTTGTAGCCCTACACTTTATAAAGCCCAT
This sequence comes from Clostridia bacterium, assembly GCA_017936045.1. Lineage (GTDB taxonomy): Bacteria > Bacillota > Clostridia > Oscillospirales > Acutalibacteraceae > SFWF01. Next base: position 3,004 of record JAGBGJ010000024.1, on the reverse strand, counting down.
TCGGTTAACGGCCCCTGCCGAAACCATATCGCCGACAGTTTTATCTACGGGTATACTTTCCCCCGTTAGGGTAGATTCATCTACCGAGGTATCTCCCTCTATTATAACTCCATCTGCGGCTATGCTCTCGCCCGGTCTTACAACAAAAACATCGCCGAGTTTCAGCATAGATATATCAACCGTTTGCTCTTTACCATCTATAATTATATTTGCGGTTTTGGGGGCAAGGTTTATAAGCCCTTTAAGGGCACTTGTGGTTTTGCCCTTTGAATGGGCTTCAAGTGTTTTGCCAAGTGTTATAAGGGTTAGTATCATTGCGGCCGATTCAAAATACAGTCCGTGATGAAGGGCCTCCACATCCCCAATAAAAAGCATACAAACACTGTAAACAAAAGCGGCAGCCGAGCCTAGACAGACAAGGCTATCCATATTGGGGCTGCGGTGGAGTATGCCCTTTACACCGTTTATGAAAAAAGCGCGGTTTATAACCATAACGGAAAGGCTTAAGGCCATTTGTATAATGGCCGATACTATCGGGTTGTCCGAAAGATAGGGTATGGCAGGCAGGCCGACCATATGACCCATTGCAATATACATAAGAATGAACATCAATACTGCTGAAGTAATAAAGCGGGAAAGCAGTTTTTTTACCTCGCTGTTTTCGGCAAGCTTGGTTTTTGCGCCCTTTAAAGAGGCTGAATAGCCTGCATTGGTAACGGCTGCTATTATTTGCTCATCGGGCAGGTTACTGTCTACCGCCATGGAGTTTGTAAGCAGGCTTACACTGCAAGCCTTTACCCCTTCAAGCCTTGATACAGCCTGCTCTACACGTGCGCTGCAGGCGGCACAAGACATACCTTTTATATCGAAATATTTCATATATTACCTCTTTAATAGTTATATTTATATTATAAATTTTGCCCTTTTATTTGTCAATGTATAAAAAGAAAAAGAGCCGTTTAAACGGCTCTTTAAAGCATTGCTTCAAGCTCTTTTATAAGGGCTTGTGATGGGGTTTCAAAATCTTTAAATGGAAAATCCTGTCCTAAATTATCGTACTTTGTTTGACATATTTTCTTAAAGGGCAAAAGCTCAATTTTTTGAACACAAGGATATTGTTCTTTTAGCCCTTTTAAAAACAGCATACTTTCCCTATTATCGTTAAGAGTGGGGATAATTACCTGCCTTAGGGTTGTGGAAATATTTTTACCGTTTAATATTGATAAAAACTCCAGCGGTTTTGCAAGCGAACAGCCCACATATTTTTTGTAAAGCTCTTCGGTATGGTATTTAATATCCAACAGCACATGATCGGTGACCTCGAGCAGGGATAACACATCAGAGTTTATAACACTTCCCGAAGTATCGAGGCAGGTGTTTATGCCACGGGCTTTGCACTCGGTAAAAATCTCTTTGGCAAATGCGCTTTGAAGCAGGGGTTCTCCCCCCGAGAGGGTTATTCCACCCTTATCCCCAAAATAGGATTTATACTTTTCGCACATTTGGGCAATATCTAAAGCCTCGTACTCATTCCCACCCGAAACAGGCTTGGTTTCGGGGTTGTGACAGCAACCGCAATTTAAATTACAGCCCTGCAGGAAGGCGACAAAGCGGACACCCGGGCCATCCAGCGTACCCATAGACTGAATGGAGCTTACATACCCTTTCATTACATTACCTCGTGGAAGGTACGGCTTATAACCTCTCTTTGCTGTTCGCGGGAGAGCTTATTGAAGTTAACCGCATAGCCCGACACGCGAATTGTGAGGTTGGGATAATCTTCGGGATTTTCGTAAGCTTTAAGCAGGGTTTCGCGGTTCATAACATTAACATTAATGTGGTGAGCATTTTTTCCGAAATAGCCATCGAGTATAGTGGAAAGGTTATCTATTCTTTCTTCATAGGTGCGGCCCAGAGCCTCGGGGGTTACCGAGAAGGTGTTGGAAATACCATCGCGGCAATCGTCGTAACTGATTTTGGCAACCGAGTTAAGGGATGCCAATGCGCCGTTTTCCTCGCGGTTGTGCATTGGGTTAGCACCGGGGGCAAATGCAGCGCCATCGGGTCTGCCATCGGGTGTGGCGCCTGTGTGCTTGCCGTAAGAAACGTTTGATGTAATTGTAAGCACCGATAAGGTATGCTCGGCATTTCGGTAGGTTGGGGTCTTGCGCAGTTCGGTTATAACCTTGTGAGCCAAATCTTTCGCAATAAGGTCTACCCTATCATCATCGTTTCCGTATTTGGGGAAATCTCCCTCGGTTTTGAAGTCTACCACGTAACCCTCATCGTTGAAAATGGGGGTTACCTTTGCATACTTAATGGCACTGAGTGAATCGGCCACAACCGAAAGACCAGCAATACCGAAGGCCATAAAACGATGAACATCGGTATCGTGGAGGGCCATTTGGGTTTTTTCGTAGGCATATTTATCGTGCATATAATGAATAACATTCATTGTATTAACATAAAGATTGCTAAGCCACGCAAGGTAGGTATCAAAACGCTGCATAACCTCTTCGAAGTTAAGCGGCGCATTGCCGATAACCTTTGTTTGGGGGCCGATTTTAATGCTGCTTTGGGCATCGAAGCCGCCGTTTAGGGCAAGGAGTAACAATTTTGCAATATTACAGCGTGCGCCGAAGAACTGCATCTGCTTACCGACAGTCATTGCCGAAACACAGCAAGCAATTGCATAGTCATCACCATAGTGGGGGCGCATAATATCATCGTTTTCGTACTGGATAGAATCGGTATCGATAGAAACCTTTGCACAATACTTCTTAAAGCCCTCGGGTAACTTCTTAGACCAAAGAACAGTAAGGTTTGGTTCGGGAGAAGAGCCCAAGGTATAAAGGGTGTTGAGCATTCTGAAGGTGGTTTTGGTAACAAGGGTTCTGCCATCTTCGCCAATACCGCCGAGGGCTTCGGTTATCCACATTGGGTCGCCGCCGAAAAGCTCGTTATATTCAGGGGTGCGAAGATGCCTTGCCATACGGAGTTTCAT
>JAGBGJ010000023.1 GCA_017936045.1 Clostridia bacterium | reverse complement strand
ATGCCAAGGTTGCCAAGCACTGCCGGCGCGGCGCAAATTGCGGCAACAAGTTTACCTTTTTTAAAGGCTGTCTTTGCGGCATTGCAAACTGTGGCATTGGCCATAAGATTGCGTGTGCCCGGCATGCCGCCCGGTAAAACCACACCTTCAAACTCAACGGGGGCAAACTCGCCCGTTTTAATGTCGGCTGTAATTTTTATACCGTGGGCGCCTACAATTTCTTTTTTATCTATGCCAACACAGGTTACCTTTTTGCCCGCGCGGCGTAAAATATCAACCGTAACAAGTGCTTCGGCTTCTTCAAAGCCGTCTGCTAAGAATACGTAAATCATATTATTCTCCTTTTAAAACCTCTGCCAAAACATCGGCAGCAATTTCTTCTATTGAGCGCGGCGCACCGTCTTTTGCACAAGAAATTTTAACCCAACCCGAATATTCGGCGGTAAAAACTGCCGCCTGTCTGCAACGGTTAAGATACTCCACGTCCTTTTCGTGTATATCCTTGTGGCCGCCGTCGTTGCTGTAGCGGTTATCGAGCAGTTTTTGGGAAACCTCGGTTGGCATATCAAGAAAAATTACCTTGTCGGGCTTTGGAATGCCAAGCTTCTGATATTCAAAATCATAAAGCCAGTCCAAAAAGTCTTTCCACTCTTCTTCAGGTAGTTTTGAACACTGATGCACGGCATTTGAGGTTGTGTATCTGCCCGAAACGATTACCCCGCCTGCATTATAGTATTCGCCCCAGTCTTTTTTAAACGAAGCATAGCGGTCGCAAGCGTAAAAGCAGGATGCGGCGTATGCATTAACGTCGCCCGGCTTGGAACCGAACTGACCTGCAAGATACATTTTAATAAGGGCCGAAGAATCGTCCTCGTAGCACGGGAAGGATACGCTTTTGCAGTCTATCCCCTTTTCTTTAAGGTTTTTAGGTAAAAGCTCAAGCTGTGTTGACTTTCCGCTTCCGTCTAAACCCTCTATAACAATTAGTTTTCCCATAATTATTTCATTTCCTTGTAGAATTCACGAACTTCTTTTATTTTGCCACAGGTCATTTTACCTTCGGGGCAACCGCCTGCAATACATGAGGGGCCTGCATTTTTAAAGAGGTTTGGTGCAACCTGCAAAACCAGTGCCAACATTTGGTCGGCAACCTCTTTGATTTCCCACTGTGCACGATTACAGCAACGGTGGCGGAAGAAGTTCATAAGGCTTCTTGCGTTCATGGTAACAGCTATTTTGGTTTCGCAAGCGTTAGGAAGCAGGAAGCGTGCATCTTCAATAGCCTTTTTCTTTGCTTTTTGAAGGGCTGCCTTTTCATCTAACCCTTCGGCAACAAAGGCTTCGGTATGCTTGGCGGTTAGCAGCTCTGCCAACTGCTTATAGCCTTCATCAATAGCCTTCATTTGGCGAATGAATTCCTGTTTAGCTTCGGGGATTTTTTCTACCTCGGGAGGAATGACATATTCAAAGCTGTCTTCGTTAACATAGCGCTGACTCTTCTGAGAGTAGGATGCTATTCTGTGGCGTACAAGCTGATGAGAGCAGGCGCGGGAAATTCCCTCTACCCCAAAGGTAAAGGAAACATGTTCAATTGGGCTTTCGTGCCCGATTTCGGCAAGCATTTCAACAAAGGAGGCTGTTTTTTCGGGGGTTAGTCCATCGCGAATATCCTCTATAGTTGAAGCCGAATAGCAAAGCTTTGCCGCAGCGGCAACAGTTTGCTCGGGATTTGGAGTATGTGCAAGTAGTACTACTTTTACCATTTTAATTCTCCTTAGCATATATTTGGTTTAATTATAACAAATTTCCCGCCATTTTACAACAATAAATGATAAAAAGAAATATATTGTTAATATTCAATTTAACTCTTGCCGAAGTGGGACAGTTGTAGTATAATATATACTGTATATTTTTGTTTTTGAGGTTTTATATATGGAAGAAATGGCAAAAAAGAAAGTTTTAAGCTGTATTCAGCCCAGCGGTATGCTGACCTTGGGCAATTATCTTGGCGCCCTTAAAAACTGGCTGAATATGCAGGAAGAGTTTGACTGCACCTTTGCTGTGGCCGACCTTCACGCTATTACCGTAAGGCAAGAGCCTGCAAAGCTTAGACAGCAAATTTATTCGACCTATGCGCTTATGCTGGCGCTTGGTCTTGACCCTGATAAATCCACCCTGTTCATTCAGTCGCACGTTGCGGCTCACAGTCAGCTTTCCTGGCTTCTTTCCTGCTACACACAGTTTGGCGAGATGTCCAGAATGACACAGTTTAAGGATAAATCGGCAAAGCATGCCGATAACGTTAATGTTGGCCTATTTTCCTACCCTGTGCTTATGGCGGCTGATATTTTGCTTTACAAGTCCGACTTTGTACCGGTTGGTGCCGACCAAAAGCAACACCTTGAAATTGCACGCGATATTGCCGAGCGTTTTAACGGAATTTACGGCGATGTGTTCACTGTGCCCGACCCTTATATTCCCAAAATCGGCGCAAGGGTTATGAGCCTTCAGGACCCGACTAAGAAGATGTCTAAATCGGATGAAAATCTTAACGCTTGGGTTGCAATTCTTGATGACCCCGATGCCATTATGAGAAAATTCAAGCGTGCTGTTACCGACAGCGAAGCCAGAGTTTGCATTGGCGAAGAAAAGCACGGAATTAACAACCTTATTGGTATTTATTCGGCTGTTACAGGCAAAACCGCCGATGAAATTACTGCCGAATTTGAAGGTAAGGGCTACGGCGATTTTAAAATGGCGGTTGGCGAAGCTGTTGTTGAAGAGCTGCGCCCCATACGTGAACGCTACGATGCAATTATTAAGGATAAGGCTGCACTTGAGGCTTTATACCGTGATGGCGCCGCAAAGGCTGAATATGTAGCCAGAAAAACACTTTCCAAGGCTATGAAAAAAGTTGGTTTTGTTCTATGAGTTTTCCGCTTGTTGGCAACAAACGAATTAAAGATTCGCTTTTGGCTTTAATCTCCCAAAACCGACTTCCCCACGCTATTATAATTGAGGGCGATTTAGGTACGGGCAAGCGCACACTGGCACGTTATATTGCCAAGGCATCGGTGTGTGATGAGGAGGTAAGACCCTGCGGACTTTGCAGGAACTGTCATCTTGCCGATATTGGCAGCCACCCCGATATTGAAACGCTGGCCCCCGAAGAGAAAAAGGTTTCTATAAGTAAGGACCAAATAGATTTTCTTAGAACCATTGCCTACCATTCTGCCCACACCGCAAAGCGCAGGGTGTTTATAATTGAGCAGGCAAACACATTAAACCCCGTTTTACAAAACAAGCTTTTAAAGGTGCTTGAAGAGCCGCCCAGTGATGTTGTGTTTATTTTTATCACACCTTCGGCCGAGGCTCTGCTGGAAACGGTGGTTTCCCGTTGCCTTGTGCTATCTCTTTTTACCCCAACGCCCGAAGAAGCAACCGATTATTTGGTTAAGGCTAAGGGTATAGAACCTTCTGAAGCCAAGGCGTTGCTTGCCGAAGAAAAGAATAATATAGGCAAGGCGCTGCAAAGGCTTGAATCTAAAAAAGAGAGTATTGGTCGCGCTGTGGCGCACGACTTTTTAGATGCTGTTGAGAGAGGTTCTGCCCTTGATGCAATGCTGTCTTCAGTACCTCTTGAAGGCAACCGTAGCGAAACCCTTAAGTTTGCCGAAGAACTTGCTGAAATTCTTATGGGCAAAATTAAAAAGTCTCAAAATTTGCCCGAAACGGCAAGAGAATATATCAGGATGTATGACGCTTTAAGCGAGCTTACACCAACGCTTACTACAAATATAAATCTGAGTTTGTTTTTTACCGCCCTTTCTGCAAAGCTTTCGGCAGTAAAAAACAGATAAATGAAGAAAGAGGAATTTATGACCGAGGTTATCTCTGTTAAATTTAAACCCGATGGCAGAGCATATTTCTTTGCCCCTGCAGGCGTTAAGGCCGATGTGGGTGAGCTGGTTGTTGTTGAAACTTCCAAAGGAATTGAGTGTGCTACCGTTTGCGAAGCTGTAAAATCGGTTGAGGATGACAAAATTGTTAAGCCCCTTAAGAAGGTTTTACGCAAGGCAGATGCCATTGACAAAAGAAAGGTTGAGGAAAACCGCAAAAAGGCGGCCGAAGCCTTCAATCTTTGCGAAAAAAAGGTGATTGAGCGCGGCCTTGACATGAAGCTGGTTGATGCTGAATATACATTTGATGGCACAAAGGTTTTATTCTATTTTACTAGTGATGGCAGGGTTGATTTCCGCGAGCTTGTTAAGGATTTGGCCGGCGCACTTCACACAAGAATTGAGCTTAGGCAGATTGGTGTTCGCGATGAGGCTAAAATGCTTGGCGGACTTGGAATTTGCGGACAGCCGTTTTGCTGTGCCCGCTTCCTTGATGATTTCCAGCCTGTTTCCATTAAAATGGCTAAGGAACAGGGACTTTCCCTTAACCCGACAAAGATTTCGGGCAGCTGCGGAAGACTTATGTGCTGCCTTAAATACGAGCAGGAAGCGTATGAGTATTTAAACTCTATTACCCCCCCTGTTGGCTCGCTTGTTAAGACTTCAAGCGGTAACGGTGTGGTTGTTGATGAAAACCCCTTAACCGGTATGTTATATGTAAGAATCGGTGAAGATGCCGCACCTATTAAGATTCACAGAAGTGAGGTTAAGCTTCTTTCCCGCGGGAAGAATAAAAAGCCCGCCACCGATGTAGTAATAGATGAGGAATAAGTTTCCGACATTTTTTGCAAGGTTTTTCTTGCATTTTGATAAATATGTGTTAAAATGAATTTAGACACAAGGAGGTGTATCTAAATGGCATACAAAATTTCTGACGCTTGCATCAGCTGTGGCGCTTGTGCAGCAGGTTGCCCCGTTGAAGCTATCAGCGAAGGTGCAGACCAATTCGTAATCGACCCTGATAAGTGCATCGATTGCGGCGCTTGTGCAGCAGGTTGCCCCGTTGAGGCTATTAGCGAAGCTTAAGTTTTATAATTTAACCCGATGGCTTAAAACCATCGGGTTATTTTTTGGTTTTTTTGTAAACTACATATTGAAAATTTGGAAGTTTTTGTGTACAATTAAAATAGAAACTTTTTAAGGAGTTAAAAGATATGAAAAAAGAAGTATTAGTTGAAATTTCCGCACGCCACGTGCATGTTAGTGAAGAACACCTTGAAATCCTTTTTGGTAAGGGTTACAAGCTTACACCCAAGAAGGACCTTTCTCAGCCCGGCCAGTTTGCTTGTGAAGAAAGAGTTACCGTTGTTGGCCCCAAGAAGGAGCTTGCAGGTGTTTCCATTTTAGGCCCCTGCCGCAAAGCTACTCAGGTTGAAATTTCCTTAAACGATTCTCGTTCCATTGGTGTTAAGGCCCCCATTCGCGAATCGGGCGATGTAGCAGGCAGTGGTGCTTGCAAACTTATCGGACCTGCAGGCGAGATTGAGCTTACCGAAGGTGTTATTGCCGCTAAGCGCCATATTCACATGACTACTGCCGATGCTGAGAAGTACGGTATTACCGATTCGCAGATTGTATCGGTTAAAATTCCTACCGAGGGCCGCGCTCTTGTTTTCGGTGATGTTGTAGCCAGAGTATCCGACAGCTATGCACTTGCTATGCACCTTGATACCGATGAGGCTAACGCTGCCGCTATCCCCGGAAGCTGCATTGGAGAAATCCTTGACTAATAACGGTTTAGGGCTTTACATACACATACCTTTTTGTGTTAAAAAATGCAATTACTGTGATTTTTATTCGGTTGTGCCAACAGCAGACATTAAAGAAAGGTATATTGAAAGCCTTTTAAGAGAGATTAAAAAATGGGGTGAGCGTACTGCTCGCCCCATTGACACTATGTATATAGGCGGAGGCACCCCCTCCCTTTTAAGCGAGGCTGAGCTTTCGGCTGTTTTTGGCGCCACAAGGAAGGCTTTTACCCTTGCTGATGATGCCGAAATCACGGTGGAGGTTAACCCCGGGGACAATCTTGCCCCCTTTTTGAAATGTGCCGCAGAGCTTGGGGTTAACAGGGTATCTATCGGGGTGCAGTCCTGCGCCGACAGCGAGCTTTGTATGCTTGGCAGGCGCCACACGGCAAAGGATGCCGAGGCTGCAGTTTTGGCCGCAAGAAATGCAGGCATTAAAAATGTTTCGGCCGATATTATAATTGGGCTGCCAAACAGCAGTGAAGAAACGCTTAAGGCCAGCATTGATGGAATACTTGACCTTAAAACCGAGCATATTTCGGCCTATATTTTAAAGGTTGAAAAGGGTACCCCCTTTGATTTAATGAAAATACGCGTGCCCGATGATGATATTGTTACCGACCAGTGTCTTCAGCTTTGTGCCGCTTTACGCGATGCCGGATACGAGCATTATGAGATATCCAACTTTGCAAAACCGGGTTACCAAAGCCGCCACAACAACAGCTATTGGCGACTTAAAGAATATATTGGCATTGGTCCTGCCGCCCACTCGTTTTTTGAGGGGGAAAGGTTTTATTACGAAAGCGATATTGAAGCCTTTATAAATGGGGCTAATCCCATACCCGATGGCAAGGGCGGAGACAAATATGAATATATTATGCTTTCCTTGCGCCTTAAAAGCGGGCTGAACTTTAAGGAATTCGAAGAAAAGTACGGTACACCGTATCATCCTTTATTAATTAAAAAAGCCCGAAATCTTGAAAAATTCGGATACTGCAAAGTAGATGATGAGAGCATATCCTTAACCGACAAGGGAATGCTTGTTTCGAACGCAATAATACACACCCTT
>JAGBGJ010000022.1 GCA_017936045.1 Clostridia bacterium | reverse complement strand
GACTTCTTCCAAAACTGGCGTTTTGTCTGAATTGTCCTTAATTTACTTTGATTTCTCAAATTAATTGTCGGGTCCAATTTCTTGTTTGTCGTTGTTTAATTTTCAAGGTCCGTTTGCGCCGCTTTTTGCGGTGCTCGATTATAATACCACAGCGAAAAAAAAATGTCAACACTTTTTTTCAAAAAATTTCAAAAAAATTATCATTTGTACAATTATGCAAAAAAGCCGAATTTTTTTGATTTCTTTTGACAAAAATGACTAATTGGATTTAGTTCATATAGCCCCTTAGTCTTTCTAGTGCTTTTTTCTCCTTTCGTGATACCTGCACTTGAGATATTCCAAGCAAAGCTGCGGTTTGCGTTTGTGTTTTTTCGCAAAAGTATCTAAGTCTTATTATTTCCCTTTCCTGCGGATTTAAACGTAATAAAGCTTCGTTTATTAATATACGGGAGCATATTTCGTTTTCACAGTTATCTGTTGGAAGCTGAAGTTCATTTACTCCATCCTCGTTTTCGTAGGTTAGGGACAGAACCTGCCTTGAAGCATCGAGCGCTTCGATTATTTCTTCCGGTGTAACCGATAGCCTTTCTGCCAAGGCAGTAACGGTTGGCTCTTCTCCCCTTTTTTCGGCACTTTCTTTTTCCCTTTGCACCTTAAAGGATAACTCCTTTAAACTTCTTGAAACCTTAACGGCACCCGTGTCTCGAAAAAGTCTTTTGATTTCTCCTATTATATTAGGCACTGCATAGGTTGAAAAGCAAAGACCACGCGAACTGTCGAAACCATCGGCCGCCTTCATAAGGCCTATACAGCCCACTTGGAATATGTCATCATATTCTATTCCGCGACCCACAAATCTTTTACAGCAGGAGTGAACAAGCCTTACATTTGATTCTATAAGTGTGTTTCTATCTTGCATCATCTTTACGGCTTATTCTTTTTTTCATTGTAACCGAGGTACCTTTGCCTTTTTTAGAAATAACTCTAACCGAATCCATCATACTTTCCATAACGGCAAATCCGAGGCCCGCACGTTCCTCCCCACCGGTTGTAAAGAGCGGCTGCATTGCCTGCTCGATATCCTCTATGCCACAGCCCTTATCACGTATTTTAATTTTGATAACATTATCCTTAAGAATTTCGCCTGATATGTAGACAAGGCCGATACTGTTAGGATAGGCGTGAACGCTGCAGTTGGTTACTGCTTCGGACACGGCGGTTTTTATATCGGCAATTTCTTCGACCGTTGGGTCAAGTGCTGCGGCAAAGGCGGCAACGGTTACCCTGGCAAAGGATTCGTTGCACGACCTTGACGTTATTTTTAAAGCAAACTTATTGTTTTCCATATTTAATCTCCTTTTTCTATTTCGGCGAGGCGCTCTATTCCCGCAAGCTTCATTATTTTATATATGTTACCTTTAAGATTACAAAGGCTTAGCTTTGCGCCGTTTTTCTTTAAGTTTTTATATCTTCCCATAACAAGACCTATGCCTGAGCTGTCCATAAAGGATATTTCGGCAAAATCCAGTATTAAAAGGGATGGCATATAAAAGCTGATAGCTTTATCTATTCCCTCTCTCATATCCCTGGCGGTATGATGGTCTATTTCGCCCTGCAAATATACCGTAAGCACTTCGCCCGTACTGTTTATTCTCATATTTACACCTCCAAATAAAAAAACAAGCCTTTATAAAAGTATAAAGGCTTGTCCGAATAAAAATTGTTGTATTTAGTTGTCGATTTTACTTGTTATATTTAGAAATAAGTTCTTCTCTGATTGCACCCGAAAGATAGAGCGAGCCGAAAACAAAGAGCGGCTCTTTGCCGTTCGACTTCGTATAGGCTATATTTAATGCTTGGGAATAATCTTCGGCTACTGTTACATCGCTACAATACTTTTTAGCTAGCTTGGACAATTCTTCGGCTGAAATAGTGCGCGGATTTTCTTTAACGGTTACTGTAATAACGCTTTTGCAATACTGCAAAACCTTGGCTAAGAAGCCATCACAGTTTTTATCTTTCATCATTCCGATAACGGCGGTTATTTGGCCGCTGTAGTTCTGCATAAACGAAGATATAGCCTCGGCTCCGTTCGGGTTGTGCGCTCCATCAAGAAAAACAAGTGGTTCTTTACTTATGAGCTCCAGGCGGGCAGGAATACTTGCCTTTTGTATTCCGTAACATATATCATCCTGTGACACATTAAGCCCTGCGGATTTAACTGTTTCAATAACGGTTATGGCATTATAGACCTGGTGGCTACCGATAAGTCGTGTTTGATACTCCTTACTATTATATATAAAGCGGTTACCATTTATATTAGATGAAAGGATTTGCAGGTTTGCGGTGTTGGGCACAACGGTATTGGGATTATGCTCAAGTATTACCTGAAATGCATCTTGGTCCTGGAGAGGATAAGAAACCGTTGGCGCACCGCTTTTAATAATTCCGCATTTTTCAGCTGTGATTTGCGACATTGTATCGCCAAGTAGCGCTGTATGGTCGTAATCTATTTTCATAATTACGCTGCAAAGCGGCGCTTTAATAATATTCGTGGCATCGAACCTGCCACCAAGGCCTACCTCTAATATAACAAGGTCGCAATTTTCTTCAAGGAACCAGAGCATTGCAAGGGCTGTTATGAATTCAAATTCGGTAACTACAACACCGGTTTCTTTAACCTGTTTAGTAAGGCGGGCAAGTGTGCTTTTGGGAATATACTCCCCGTTAATTTGCATTCTTTCACGGAAGTCTATTATATAAGGAGAGGTGTAAAGCCCCGTTTTGTAGCCGCTTTGCTTATATATTTCGGAAAGCATTGTACAGCTTGAGCCCTTACCGTTTGTTCCCGCAACATGGATGAAGCGAAGTTTATCTTGCGGGTTACCGAGTTTTTCTAGCAGTTCGGTTATTCGTTCCAGCCCCGGCTGAGAGCCGAAAACAAGCAAGGAATGTATATAGCTTAAGGCTTCTTCATAATTCATATTCTTCACCAAAATGTAAACCGTATGCCTTTTTTGGCATACGGTTTGGTTATTAAATTTGTGCTTTGATTTTGGAAATACTTTCTTCCAGCAAGGAAATTCTATCTAAGGTTTTGGAGAGAAGCTCGCGCTGTTGGTTAACAACGGCTTCGGGAGCCTTTGCAACAAAGCCCGGATTATTTAATTTACCTTCGTAGAAAGCCTTATCCTTATTAGCGGCTTCGAGTTCCTTATTTAAACGTTCAAGTTCAGCAGAGAAGTCTACCAGTTCGTTTAAAGGAATATAAACCTTTGCGCTATCGGTTATAACCATAACTGCATCGGGCATATCGAAGCTTGCGGCAACCTCTACCGAGCTGCCCGAAGCCAGGCGAGCAATAAAGGCTGCGCCTTCTTCGAAGATTTCGGCGGAATCGGTAGCAATGCAAATTTTAGCCTTCTTAGAGGGCGGAACATTCATTTCGCTTCTGCGGTTACGGATTGCGCGAATAACGGCAATAACCTTTTCGAAGTTTTCGGATTCGATTTCGAATTTATATTCTTCTTTATACTGAGGCCACTTGGCAACCATAATGGATTCGCCGCTATGGGGTAAGGACTGCCAAATTTCTTCGGTAATAAACGGCATAAAGGGATGAAGCAGCTTTAAGACACCTGTGAACACATATACAAGAACACTTCTTGCGGTGTTTGCAGCAGTTTCATCATCACCATTTAGGCGAGATTTACAAAGCTCAATATACCAGTCGCAGAAGATATCCCAAATAAAGTCGTAAAGCTTTGCAACGGCAAGGCCGAGTTCGTACTTATCGAGATTTTCGGTTACATCTTTTACTAGTTGGTTGTATTTAGAAAGAATCCACTTATCTTCAAGCGCGATATCTTCGGGTATAGGCATTTCTTCGTTTGACTTTAAGTTCATAAGAAGGAAACGTGCTGCGTTCCAAATCTTATTAGCAAAGTTACGGCTTGCCTCTACCCTTTCGGGTGAATAGCGCATATCGTTACCGGGGGTATTACCGGTAGCAAGGGTAAAGCGGAGTGCATCTGCACCGTATTTTTCAATTTCAACAAGCGGGTCTATACCGTTGCCGAGGGATTTTGACATCTTAAGGCCGTTGGCATCGCGAACAATACCGTGGAACAATACAGTATCAAATGGAACCGAATCGGTATACTCAAGGCCTGAGAATATCATACGGGAAACCCAGAAGAAGATGATATCGTAACCGGTAACAAGCGTGCTTGTGGGATAGAAATACTTGAAGTCAATATTCTCTTCGGGCCAACCGAGTGTTGAGAAGGGCCAAAGAGCCGATGAGAACCAGGTATCAAGTGTATCTTCATCTTGAACTATATTCTCGCTGCCGCACTTAGAGCATTTATCGGGATTGGTGCGGGAAACGATAATCTCGCCACAATCCTTACAGTACCAAGCAGGAATTCTATGTCCCCACCAAAGCTGACGGGAAATACACCAGTCTTTGATGTTTTCCATCCAGTTGAAATAAATCTTTTCAAGGCGAGATGGGATGAATTTAATGTCGCCATCCTTAACAACCTTTAATGCGGGTTCGGCCAAAGGAGCCATTTTTACGAACCACTGCTTTGAAACGCGGGGTTCAACAACGCTGTTACAACGGTAGCAGGAGCCAACATTGTGCTTTAAGGGTTCGATTTTTTCAAGGAAGCCGCCTGCTTCAAGGTCGGCAACGATTGCCTTTCTTGCTTCGTAGCGGTCCATTCCTTCGTATTTGCCGCCGAGCTCGTTGATTTTGGCATCGTCGGTCATAACATTGATAACGGGAAGGTTATGGCGAAGGCCAACTTCAAAGTCGTTCGGGTCGTGTGCGGGGGTGATTTTAACAACACCTGTACCGAAATCCATTTCAACATAAGAATCGGCAACGATGGGAATTTCCCTGCCAACCAAAGGAAGAATAACGGATTTACCAATAAGGTGCTTATATCTTTCATCATCGGGATGAACTGCAACAGCGGTATCGCCAAGCAAGGTTTCGGGGCGTGTTGTTGCAAGGTTAAGGAACTCGTTACTATCCTTAACGGGGTAACGAAGGTGCCAGAAGCTACCTTCGGATTCGTTATAAACAACCTCTGCATCGGAAATAGAGGTTAAGCAGTTGGGGCACCAGTTGATGATACGCTCTCCACGATAGATAAGACCCTTTTGATAAAGGCGAACAAAAACTTCGCGAACTGCATTTGAGCAGCCCTCATCTAATGTGAAACGTTCACGTTTCCAGTCACAGGAAGCACCGAGTTTTTTAAGCTGGCTTATGATTCTTCCGCCGTACTGCTCTTTCCAAGCCCAAGCGCGTTCTAAAAACTTTTCACGGCCAAGGTCTTCCTTAGTAAGGCCTTCAGCCTTCATAGCTTCAACAATTTTGGCTTCGGTAGCTATAGATGCGTGGTCTGTACCGGGAATCCAAAGTGCGGAAAAGCCCTGCATTCTTTTATAACGAATGAGGATATCCTGAAGTGTATTATCAAGGGCGTGGCCCATATGGAGCTGACCCGTGATGTTTGGTGGTGGTATTACAATAGTGTAAGGTTCTTTATTGGCATCTACTTCGGCGTGGAAGAAGTTTCCGTCGAGCCAAAATTTATAAACTCGGTCTTCAACCTCGCCCGGGTTATAGGTTTTTGCTAAATCTTGAGCCAAAATAATCCCTCCAAAAAAATTAGTTAACAAAGGATACTATATATCAAAACGCTGTATTTGTCAAATAATTCCTTGTTATAATATTAAATATACAGGTTATATTATTAGTGTCGACAAAGTTAAATAAAGCGTTTGCATTAAGTCGACAGCCGCTTAAGCTCTTTTTAGAATTTAAGCGGCTTTTGCTATTTAGAATGTCATTTGTTCGATGTCTTCATCTTTTTTGACATTGCCTGCGGCAGGCAGGTTGCGTGGTCTAAAACGATGAGGCTTATCGAGTGTGCCTTCTACATACTTTTCGACCGTGAAAATTCTTTGGCCGCGTTTTTGTGTCATAACTGCGATGCCGCCGTTATCCTTAGCCGCTTTTTCGGAAAGGGCTGTGGTGTTTATAAGCATCATTCTGCCGTTTGTAGAGGTAAGGAGTATATCACACTCCTGCTCGCAGTATATGGCTGTGTGAAGAGTGAACTTATTAGAGTAGGCATTTATTAATTTCTTACGGTTTGTTTTGGTGGCATAGGAAGACATTGGAACTCTGGCTACCCTGCCGTTATCGAACACAAATACCATAAAGCCGGTATACTTATTCACAACTGCCATATAGATAGCGTTTTCGGCTTCATCAAAATCAAGCTTTGCGGGAATAAATTCGCCAAGTATACTTGCCTTACCATCGGCAAAGTCGGCCGCTTTGGACTTGTAAACCTGATGTGCGCTTGAGAAGAATAAAATATCGGCTGCATTTGTAGTTTCTACCGTTTGGACAATTTCATCGCCCTCTTTAAGCTTTTGCTCGCCACTCATACGAAGGTTTGGTGTTGGAATCATTTTAAAGTAGCCATCACGGGTAAAGAAAAGGGTTACGGGCGAATCATCTACAACCTCTTCATCATCATCGTTTGAGGAATCCTCAAGCTCAACAACGGCGGTTTTTCTATCCATACCGTATTTATCGGCAACAGCCCCAAGCTCTTTAACAATAATGTTTAGTATTTTGCGCCTTGAGTTCAAAATTTCTTCCATTTCGGCAACCTGTTTTTCAAGGTTTTCAACATCTTCAAGGCGCTTTAAAATATACTGGCGATTTAAATGGCGAAGCTTGATTTCAGCCACATATTCGGCCTGAGTTTCATCAATGCCGAAGCCAATCATAAGGTTGGGCACAACCTCTTTTTCCTCTTCGGTTTCGCGTACAATTTTAATTGCCTTATCGATATCAAGAAGAATTTTAGAAAGGCCCTTTAAAAGGTGAAGCTTTTCCTTGGCTTTTGTGAGGTTATAGAAGACTCGGTTTCTAACACATTCGCTACGGAAGGCAACCCATTCTTCAATAATTTCCTTAACACCCATAACCCTTGGTGTGTTGGCTATGAGTATATTGAAGTTGCAACCGAAAGAATCTTCAAGGGTTGTCATTTTGAAGAGCTTTTTCATAAGCTTTTCAGGGTCTATTCCCCTTTTGAGGTCGATAGTAATTTTAAGACCGTTTAAGTCGGTTTCATCACGGATGTCGTTTATTTCGGTTATCTTCTTAAGTTTAACAAGGTCTACCACACGCTCTATAATCTGCTCGGTTGTGGTGGTTGGGGGGATTGAATTAATATCAATACAGTTTTGAGATTTATCGTAGGTATAGGTTCCCCTTACCTTAAAGCTTCCCCTACCTGTTCTATAGATTTCTTCCATTGCGGCGCGGTTATATAAAAGTTGACCGCCAACCGGAAAGTCGGGCGCGATAAGGGTATCGGCCACATTGATATCTTTATCCTTAATATAAGCAATTGTGGTTTCGCAAACCTCGCGCAGGTTAAAGGGGCAAATGTTACTTGCCATACCTGCCGCAATACCCATATTTGCATTAACCAGCACAGATGGGAAGGTTACGGGGAAAAGAGTGGGTTCTTTCATTGTTGAATCGTAGTTATCAACAAATTCAACCGTTTCCTTATCGATATCGGCAAAAAGTTCGGCTGCAATGGGGGCAAGCTTTGCTTCGGTATAACGGGATGCGGCGTATGCCATATCCCTTGAATATGCTTTACCGAAGGAGCCCTTGGAACGAACATAAGGGTGCAAGAGCGCTTCGTTACCTTCGGAAAGGCGCACCATTGTTTCGTAAATGGCGGCATCGCCGTGGGGATTGAGTTGCATTGTTCTACCAACTATGTTTGCCGACTTAATGGTTGAACCGTTAAGCAGCCCCATAAGGTGCATTGTGTAAAGCAGTTTTCTGTGAGAGGGCTTAAATCCATCTATTTCGGGTATAGCACGAGAGATAATAATGCTCATTGCATAGGGCATAAAGTTGGTGCGAAGGGTTTCGGTTATTTCTTGGTCGACAACCGTGCCTGCACCTGCAATATATGCGTTGGGCTGTTTCTTTTCGGCTATAGTTTCGGTTTTCTTTTTTCTTGGAGCCATTTTTTCCTCCGTTAGCTAACATCTACATCATCGATATAGAGATATCCGTTTTCTGCAATATAATCTTTTCTTCCCTGAAGGTCATCGCCAAGGAGCATATCAAATACTGTAGCGGTATACTCGGCATCTTCGGGAAGCACCCTGATTAAACGGCGGGTATCGGGGTTCATAGTGGTAAGGTTCATCATATCGGGTTGGTTTTCACCAAGTCCCTTAGAACGCTGAATGGTATATTTTTGGCCTTCAATAAGCTTTAAGATTTCGGCCTTTTCCTGTTCATCGTATGCGAAATATGGCTTGTCCTTAGTATTAATTTCGTAAAGCGGTGTTTCGGCGATGAAGACCTTGCCCTCGGTAATAAGGGTTGGCATAAGGCGATAAATCATTGTTAAAATAAGGGTTCTGATATGGAAACCATCGACATCGGCATCGGTACAGATAATAATCTTATTCCAACGAAGATTATCTATATTAAAGGTTGAAAGGTCCTTGTTTGCCTTTGACTTAACCTCTACGCCACAGCCGAGCACCTTAATTAAATCGGTTATAATTTCGCTTTTGAAGATTTTATCGTATTCGGATTTTAGGCAGTTAAGGATTTTACCTCTAACCGGCATAATTGCTTGGAACTGCGCATCACGCGCAAGCTTACAGGAGCCTAAAGCCGAATCACCCTCAACTATGAAGACTTCGCGCTCGTTCGGGTCTTTACTGCGGCAGTCAACAAACTTTTGCACTCTGTTGGCCATATCGCTGCCCGAGGTTTGAAGTGTTTTCTTAATATTTATGCGCTCTTTTTCGCTGCGTTCGCGGCTGCGCTTATTTATAAGCACCTGGTCGGCAATTTTGTCGGCCTCGGCTTTATTTTCTATGAAATAGATTTCAAGCTGATGCTTAAAGAAATCTGTCATTGCTTCCTGAATGAATTTATTGGTTATTGACTTCTTTGTCTGGTTTTCGTATGAAACAAGGGTTGAAAAAGAAGAAATAACGATTGCAAGACACTCTTCAACATCCTGGAAGGTTACCTTGCTTTCATTCTTGGAATACTTATTTTGCTGCTTAATATAAGCATCGAGCTGATAAGTAAATGCATTTCTTACTGCTTTTTCGGGTGCACCGCCGTGTTCTAGCCAGCTGGAGTTGTGATAGTATTCCTTCATCTGCTTTTTGTTAGAAAAGCATAAAGCGGCATTGATTTTAACCTTATATTCAGGCTTGTCATCACGGTCTCTACCCTTGCGCTCGGTATTCCAGGTTTGAATTGAGGAAATTGAATCCTCCCCTACAACTTCGCTAATATAATCTGCAATACCGTTTTTATAGCAAATTTCTTTTTCGATGAACCTTGCGCCCTGCTGTTCACGGAAGATGAAAGAAACACCCTCGTTAACAACTGCTTGTCGCTTTAAGGTGTCGACAAAATACTCGGTGGGAATATCAATTTCGGTGAAAACATCAAGGTCGGGCTTCCATTTAATTTTTGTACCCGTATCTTTTCCCGAATACTCTTCTTTTTTAAGCCCACCAATATTAAAGCCTTTTTCAAAGTGAAGATTATATTTGTATCCATCACGTTTGATTTCTACATCCATATATTCGCTTGCAAACTGAGTAGATGCAAGGCCCAGTCCGTTAAGACCGATTGAATACTCGTAATCTCCGCCATTATTGGTATTATACTTGCTTCCTGCATAAAGAGTTTCGAATAAAAGAACATAGTTATACTGCTGTTCTTTATTATTAAAATCAACAGGTGCGCCACGGCCGAAGTCCTGCACCTCTACAGAATGGTCTGTATACTTTGTAACTATTATTTTTTTACCGTATCCTTCTCTGGCTTCATCGGCAGAGTTTGAAATAATTTCAAATACCGAATGTTCGCAGCCATCCAGCCCATCTGAGCCAAAAATTACTGCAGGGCGAAGCCTTACCTGGTCGGGCCCTTTTAACTGAGTTATACTGTCGTTTCCGTATTCTTTTACTTTTTTAGCCACCGAAAACTCTCCTTATACATAATTATGATTATTATACACCATATATTGTAGTTTAGTCAAGGATATATAACAAAAAACAGTATATTTAAAGAAAAAATCCACCGCGTTTTGCGGTGGATTTTGGTTAGTTTTATTTTAGGTTAATATAATAGCCGGGGTTGGTTCTTGTACCGTTTACGATAACCTCAAAATGGAGGTGTGGTCCGGTTGAGCGACCCGAATTGCCCGAAAGTGCAATAAGCTGGCCGGCAGACACGTTTTGTCCCTTAGAAACGGTATTTGTTTTATTGTGGGCATAACGTGTTTTAAGACCGTTTCCGTGGTCAATAAGAACATAGTAGCCATAATCGGAATCGTATCCAACTGCTTCTACCGTTCCGCTTTTAACGGCTATAACGCTTGTGCCTACGGGAACACCGATATCAACACCTGCATGATATTTGCCGCTGTTTCTTCTTTCGTTATACTCACCTGTTATAACACCCTTAACACCAAGAGGCCACTTAAAGCCCGAAGATGCGGCATTTTGAGGAGCTGAGGTAACATATACATTCTTTGTACCAACAACTACAACCTCGGTAACGGGGGCTTTAACAACAGTTGTTGAAACTTTGGGTTCGCTTACAGCCTGACCGTTTAAGTAGGTAACCTCTTTAACTGTTCTGTTAGTACCGTTAGAGCCTTGGGTTAAAACCTTTTCGTAGCCTGCCTTTTTGCTTGAATCCTTTTTAACGGTTGTTTCATATTTTACCGAATATGTTGTATCGGTTATTGCAACAGTTTGAACATCGAGCTTGGCAAAAGCAGCTTCGATATCGCTTTGTTTAGAAAGATTTTTTGAGCTGAAAAATGCATTGTTTGCGGTAACGCTTGCCGAGAAGGAGCTTGTACATGTTGCGCCTTCAATATTGAATGCGTTAAGTCTGTTGTTTTTGAGGGTTTCGAACTCTTCGAAGGTTGAAACATAACCTACTACCGTATCGTCTACCCTAACCTCGAAGCCGTTACAAACGCCGGGGTTGTTTTGAAGAATAAGCTGGCTAGCCTCTTTAGCGGAGGAAAACTTACCGTTAATGGTAACAACCGACTTAATTTCGAGATTATCGAGCACCGAGTTGCTGTCGGCCAGCTGAGCTGAAGCAAGCTCTACTGCTTCGTTATAAACGGATTTACTGGAAACATTGGCAAAAACATTGCCATCATATATTAAATTATAGGTAAGCTTTACGCCGGATGAAAAAACAGAAACAAGTACAAGAATTACGGAAATTGCTGCGAATGCAATTAACTTATACAGTCTGCTTGCGCTTTTGAGTTTCTCGAAAAATGAGATAACCGCTTCCTGAATAATTATCATTCCTTCCAAAATAGTTACAAGCTTGTAATCAAGCACCTTTACTATTATATATAAAAGTTACAGTTTTGCAACCTTTTTGGAACGGTTGTAACCTTTTTTAGGTAAAATAAACAACCAATGCGTGTTAGCATTGGTTGTTTTAACTAAAACAGTGTCATTTGATTGGTCTCGGGCAACTCATCAAGTACTCCCATATCGGAAAGGTTCTGAATTATTGTTTTAGAAACGCCAGCTTCGGCCTGAAATTCCTGCTTGGACAAGAAATTGCCCGATTGTGCAGCTTCATACAAGGCTTCAGCTGCCTTTTCTCCTACCCCGCCGAGTGCTCCAAAGGGTAGTCGCATTTTTCCATCTTCCACAAGGAACTTTTTGGCGGGAGATTTATGCAGGTTAATTGGCAGTATTTCAAGGCCTCTTTCGAACATTTCGTTGAATATCAGCATATTTTCGTAAACATCGAGCTCTTTCTTTGTGGCCTCGTTACCCTTTTGCTTAATGGTGCGGATATAGTTTTTAACCGCTTCTTTACCCTTAAGTAGGGTTGGAACATCCACATCCTCGGGGCGGGCGGTAAAGTATGCACAATAGAATTCTATTGGTCTATACACCTTATACCAGCCAACCCTTATTGCTGCAGTTACATAGGCGGCGGCGTGAGCTTTAGGGAACATATATTTTATTTTTCCGCAAGACTCAATATACCATTCGGGCACATTAACGGCACGCATATCATCTTCCATTTTGGCCCAGTCTTCTTTGGGTACCTTACCCTTTGCCACCAAACCCTTACGAACTGTTTCGGTAATTTTGAAGGCTCTGCCCTCATCCATACCCTGGTGAATTAGGTAAACCATTATGTTATCACGCGTACCGATAACCTCGGAAATTGTGCAGGTGCCGTTATCAATAAGGTCCTTAGCGTTTCCAAGATAAACATCGGTGCCGTGAGACAGACCCGAAATCTGTAATAAATCGGAAAAGTTTTTTGGTTTACAGTCGCGAAGCATTCCGCGAACAAAGGATGTGCCAAATTCGGGGATACAGTAGGTTCCCGTTGGGGAATCAATGGCTTCGGGGGTTACGCCCAAGGCTTCGGTTGAGCTAAATAAGCTATAAACCTTAGGGTCGCTCATTGAAACCTGACTGACCGGTATTCCCGAATACTCTTCCAAGTATTTATAGGTTGTAGGGATAACGTGGCCAAGCTCATCGAGTTTAAGAATGGTATCGTGAATAGAATGGAAGTCGAAGTGTGTGGTAACAACATCAGACTTAACATCATCGGCAGGATGCTGAACGGGACAAAAATCGTATATTGTCTTATCCCTTGGTACAACAATCATACCTGCCGGGTGCTGACCGGTTGTTTGTTTGATTTGCGCCTTTTCTACCTTGCTTGCAAGTCGGCTAAGCTCGGCATGGCTTAAAATCATATTCTTCTTTTCGGCATAGGCTTTTGAAAAACCAAAGGCGGTTTTTTCGGCCACAGTGGAAATAGTTCCTGCTTTGAAAACATTTTCACTACCGAAAAGGGTTTCGGTATATTTTTGAACCTGAGTCTGGAACTCATCGGAGAAATTAAGGTCAATATCGGGCACCTTATCGCCCTTGAATCCGAGGAAGGTTTCAAATGGAATATCGTGTCCGTCACGGTGGAGGGGTGTGCCGCAATGCGGACAGTTCTTTTCGGGCAGGTCAAAGCCTGAACCCACGCTACCATCGGTAAAGAATTCACTGTAACGGCAGTTTGTGCACACATAATGCGGGGCTAATGGGTTAACCTCGGAAATGCCTGCCATTGTTGCAACGAACGAGGAGCCTACCGAACCACGCGAACCAACAAGGTATCCGTTTTCTTCACTAAATGCAACCAGCTTTTGGGCTGAAATGTACATTATGGAGAAGCCGTTATTGATAATTGCATTAAGCTCTTTTTCCAGGCGCTTTTCAACAAGCTCGGGCAAAGTATCGCCGTATGTTGCGTGCGCTCTTTCCCAACACATATCACGAAGAAGCTCATCGGAGCCCTCGATTACGGGCGGGTAGTTACCATCCGATACAGGTATAACCTCATCGCTTACCATATCGGCAATCATATTGGGGTTATCTATAACAAATTCCCTAGCACGCTCGCCGAAGTAGTCGAAGTCAGAAAGCATTTCTTCGGTTGTTTTAAGGTAAAGAGGTGCCTGATTATCGAAATCATCGTAATCCTGACCTGCCATAAGAATTTTTCGGATTATTTCATCTTCCTTTTTAAGGAAGTGAACATCTCCCGTTGCTACAACAGGTTTGCCAAGTTTATCGGCAATTTCTACAACCTTACGGTTGAAGTCCTTTATAACTTCAAGACTGGTTACATGTCTGAATTTGTTGGGAACGGTTTCACCCGTTTTTTTGTTAACCTTATCGGGCTTAGAGGATTCGCGCACCATAAATTCATTGTTACCCAGCGGCTGAATTTCCAAATAGTCGTAATATTTTGCAATATTAATGAGTTCATCATCGCCTGCACCGTTAACAATTGCCTTATAAAGCTCACCCTGTTCGCAGGCAGTACCTATAATAAGGCCCTCGCGGTGCTTGTCCAGCTCGGTTTTAGTGGTGATTGGCCTTTTAAAGAAGCTATCTAAATGTGCGGTTGAAACGAGCTGATAAAGATTTTTAAGACCGACAAGGTTTTTAACAAGAATTATTTGGTGATAAGTCTTGCCCTGCTTATAAAGGGTGGAAAAATCGGTACCATCCTTTTGGTCGTTTACGAAGTAGGCCTCTACACCGTAGATAACCTTGAACTCTCCGCCGCTTTTTCTTATTGCCTTAACCTCGGCCGCAGCTGATGGGTATGCCTGAACAACGCCGTGGTCGGTAATGGCAACGGCCTTATGACCCCAATTATAGGCGTGTCTTACGATGTCGGCACCAGAGGACACGGCATCTTTAGCCGACATATTTGTATGGCAGTGAAGCTCCACTCTTTTTTGGCCTGCATAGTTATCTTTTTCTACATATTTTTCGAGTGTTGCAATTGACTTTGGCTTTACTATGTAATCTTTTTTGTAGCTATCGAACTCATATCCACCGTTTACTAAAATGTAGTTTCCGTTTTTAAGGGCTTTAAATTTATCTAAATTCTTAGGGTCTACAAACATACTGCAGGTTAAGGAATTTGTGTGGTCGCTGAAAGAAAACTCCAAAACATTGGATGGACCACGTTTGGTTTTTATGGTTCTGATTTCAAGACCGAAAACCTCACCAAAGCAGCAAATAGAGGTGTCATCCTCGGTTATATCTATCATTTTCTTTACGTTTGTATCTATATTTCTGCCCCAAATAAGCTCGGCACTTTCGAGATAAACAGGAAGGCCGTTTTCGGGCTTGTAGTCATAAGACTTTTTAGGCTTTTGGGGTGCGGCCTCTACCACCTTTGGAGCAGGCTTTGAGGCAGTCTCGGGCACTGTGGGCTCTGGCGGTAAAAGAGGCTCGGCATTTTCGGTAACACCTACAAATTCAAGCTCTATTTCAACGCCAAAGGTATTTTTTACCATATCGCAAAAATGCTTTGTAAAATCGAAGCTATTAATTACATCAAGTCCGCCGAACATAAGGGTTATAGTAACCTTATTTTCAGCAAGGGAGAAGTCTGCTTTATTGAAATATCCATTAAGCATTGCCGATTTGCGGCGAATCTTTAAGGATATGTCCTTGCAGGCCTCTACACAAAAGCTATCAGGAGAAAAAGAAATTTCTAAATCGAGATGATTTAAGGATAAGGCCTTGGTTATTTCCTGCTTTAGGGCAAATACAGTTTCTTCCAGAATATAGTTGTTGCTGTGAAGCTTAACGCTGAGTGTTCTGCGATTTATATCTAAATCGCACGACAAAACAAAGGCGTTGTCTACCGACACGTCTTTGATAGCGTAGCCTATTCCCTCTCCAAAGATTTCTTTAAAAGTATGTTGCATTTTATTCTCCGTACTTTAGTATTTCTTCGTATAAAGCATCGAGCAGCTTATCTTCGGGGACCTTTCTTAAAATTTCGCCGTGGCTGAAAAGAAGGCCTTCCCCTTTTCCGCCTGCAATTCCAAGGTCGGCTTCCCTTGCCTCTCCCGGACCGTTTACTATGCAGCCCATAATGGCTATTGTAAGGTTTTTATCTATATTTGCAAAGCGCTCTTCAGCTGCCTTTGCAAGACCGATAAGGTCGATACTTGTTCTGCCACAGGTTGGGCAGGATATAAACTTAATTCCATCGTTTCTAAGGCCTAGTGCTTTTAGCATATCCTTTGCCGCCTTAACCTCTAAAACCGGGTCATCGGTTAAGGAAACGCGCACAGTTGCACCAATTCCGCGAAGGAGCAGTCCGCCAATGCCTGCAGCGGATTTTATAACGCCCATACGCTCGGTTCCTGCCTCGGTTACACCTAAATGAAGCGGATAGGGGCATTTTTCGGCCGCTAAAACATAGGCATCGTACATACGCTGAGTATTGGAAGATTTAAGCGATAAAACTATATCGTTAAAATCGAACTTTTCAAGCAGAGATATATGGTAAAGTCCGCTTTCAACCATTGCTTCGGGTGTGGGCGAGCCGTATTTGGCCAGAATGTTTTTCTCAAGGCTTCCGGAATTTACGCCGATTCTTATGGGAACGCCTGCATTTTTACAGGCTGATACAACCTGCTTCACCTTATCATCTAAACCAATGTTGCCGGGGTTAATTCGAACCTTGTCTACGCCTGCGGCAACGCTTTCAACAGCAAGCTTATAATCAAAATGAATATCGGCAACAATGGGCACCGACACATTTTCCTTTAAAGCGCTAACAAGGGCTACTGCGTTTTTGTCGGGTACAGAAACCCTTATAATTTCGCAGCCTGCGGCCTCAAGTTTTTTGGCCTGCTCAACATTTCCCTTAATATTATCGGCTTTAACGTTAAGCATTGACTGAATTGAAACAGGAGCGCCGCCACCTATAAGCAGGTTGCCTGCCTTTACCTGTTTGGTTAAATTGTTTGTATACATATTATCACCCTACAAATAGTGAAATTATATCTTTCGCCGTAACTAACAGCATAAATGCCAGCAATACCACAAGGCCGATGGTGTGAACGAGTCCTTCGTACTTTTGTGGCACGGGTTTGCGAGTTATAAGCTCTATTAGAATGAATATTATTCTTCCGCCATCAAGTGCGGGCAGTGGCAAAAGGTTGAATATTCCAAGGTTTATTGTTATAAGCGCCATTATAGGCAAAATGTTGAAAAGATTTGTTTTGGCAACCGAACCGATAGCCGCGGTAATTCCAACAGGGCCCGACATTGCCGAAAGCCCGTATTTGCCGGTTATCAGGTCAATTAGCGAGAACCACACAACCCTGCAGTTTGCAATGGCTGTATCTACCGTTTGTTTAATAAAAGTAAGCGGCGTTTTTTCAACACCCAAAACATAAAAATCAACCTTAACATAGGAAATATCATTTTCGGTTTCGGTTTGGAATTTTACATTTTTAAGTTCTACCTTTTCGCCGTTTCTTTTAACCACCATATCAACAGCGCCATCATCTACACCGGTAAACGAATAGCTTAAATCGTAGGTGGTGAAGATTTTTCTGCCATCTACCGAAAGGATTTCATCCCCTACCTGAAGACCGTGCTGACTGCTTACTGCGGTATCTGTAAACTTGGCAATAGTGGTTGAGGAAAACTTGTCGGAAGGAATTAATGTTATTGCAACAATTATTAGGCCAAGGATTAGGTTGAAAATTGCACCGTTTGCAACAATGAAAAGTCGCTTAAGCGGGCCTTTGTTGCAAAAGGCACGCTCATCTGAGCTGGTTTCATCCTCCCCTTCCATTGCGCAGTATCCGCCAAGGGGAACGAGGTTAACGGCATAAAGCGTTTCGCCAAACTTCTTTTTGAAAAGCTTTGGGCCAAAGCCAACGGCAAATTCATTAACCCTGACACCACATATTTTTGCGGCTATAAAGTGACCGAATTCGTGAATTACAATAAGTAAAACGAATACAAGTACCGCAACTATATACGGCCAAAGATTGTTCCAAATGTTTAAAATAGAAATATTAATCACCTTTTATATAGAGTAGTAGTTATATTTTATGCGTGAATTCTGAATTTAATTAGCCATTGTTCTGACAAGAGTTCTTGCCCGTTTATCGGCTTCAAAAACATCCTCTAGCGTGTAGGTTTCAACCTTGGGTTGGGCATTAATAGCGGCCTTAACCATTTTTTCTATATCTAAGAATTTTATTTTGCCACTAAGGAAGAGTGCTACGGCCTCTTCGTTTGCGCCGTTTGCTGCGGCAGGCTTTAGCCCGCCTTCTTTAATTGCATTAATGCAAAGCTTAAGGCAACCGAAAGTTTCGGTATCGGGCTTTGCAAAGGTAAGTGTGCCAACAGAGGTTAGGGATAGTCTGTCGCAACACATTTTTTCTCTTTTAGGATAGGTTATGGCATATTCTATAGGCAGGCGCATATCGGGAGTGCCCATTTGACCGATAACAGCACCATCGCAAAGCTCAACAGCCGAATGCAAAATACTTTGGCGATGCACTACAACCTCGATATCATCGGGCGAGATGCCAAAAAGGTGTACCGCTTCGATAACCTCTAAGCCCTTGTTCATTAGGGTGGCTGAATCTATTGTAATTTTACTGCCCATTGACCAGTTGGGGTGATTAAGTGCTTCGGCAACCGTTACATTTTCAAGCTCTTCCTTAGTTTTGCCGTAGAATGGACCGCCCGAGGCCGTTAGAATAACCTTAGACAGTGAGCCAGTGGGAGCGCCCTGCAAGGACTGGAAAATAGCCGAATGTTCGCTATCAACCGGTATGATTTTAATACCCATTTCCCGTGCTTTTGCATTAACAAGCTCGCCCGCGGTAACAAGGGTTTCTTTATTGGCAAGAGCAATATTATTTTTAGCGTTAATTGCTGCAAAGGTTGGGCGCAGCCCTGCAATGCCGACAATAGCATTAAGAACGATATCCGCCTTAATGGATGCAACCTCGCAAACACCGCTGACACCCGACAAAACCAAAATGCCCGTACCTGCAAGGCGGGTTTCAAGCTGCTTTGCGGCAGCCTCATCGAAAACGGCAACCGCCTTTACACCGAACTCCCTTGCCTGAACCTCTAGCTTATCGATACTTTTGCCTGCGGCAATGGCTAAAACTGTATATCCGTTTTTGCGGGCAACATCTAAGGCCTGCTCGCCTATTGAGCCGGTTGAACCTAAAATTACAAGAGTTTTATTCATAAAATACCAACCTAAATTACTGAAACATAGTTAAGGAACAGAACAAATGCGGGGGCAATTAACAAAATGGAATCGGTGCGGTCGAGTACCCCGCCGTGGCCCGGCATTATATTGCCGTAATCCTTTATACCGAAATGTCTTTTTATAACCGATGCAAAAAGGTCTCCAAACATACCGATTATGCTGAAAACGGGAGTTAATACTGTTAGCAAAACTACATTGATAGAGGTTTTAAGTATAAGCTGGAATATAAGGCAAATGATTATTGTACCGATAACCGAGCACACTATTCCGCCCAGAGCTCCCTCGATAGTCTTTTTAGGGCTGATTTCGGGGGCCAGCTTATGCTTACCTACAAAAGAGCCTACGAAATATGCGCCCATATCCGATACACATGCAAAGTTGAAGAGCAGGAAGAAATATAAAAGTCCTGTTCTATCTCCCGGATTTATGATTTGCTCTAAACAAGCGAAAGCAAAACCAATAACCATGGGCATTGATATTGTTGCAACCAGTTCGGGGAAAGTGAAGTTTTTATGGTCTAATACTGCAAACACTGCAAGCGTTATTACAAAAAGCACCGAAAGGGTTGTTGAATTAATAAACAGCCCGTTATACGAAAACTGTAATGCGGCAACATAAAGCATTGCAGCATAAACCGGAATACTCTTTTTTACCGCACCCGTACCACAAAGAATTTCGTAAACTGCTATTGTTGCAAGCAACGCTAAAACAATTACAACAACTATACTGAAAAAACTGTTAAGAATGAGAAGGGCTGCCACAACTGCGGCGGCGACTGCTCCCGAAATTATACGCGTTTTCATAAAACACCTCTAAATTTATACGCCACCAAAACGGCGGTTACGCTTGTTGTAGTCATCTATGGCCTGCTCTAAATCATCGGTAGAAAAATCGGGCCATAATATATTGGAAAACCAAAATTCACTATATGCCGACTGCCAAATAAGGAAGTTTGAAAGTCTGTATTCCCCGCTTGGTCTGATAATAAGCTCGGGGTCGGGATAGTGTTTGGTATAAATGTGGGAGGAAATTGTATCTTCGGTTATATCTTCGGCAGGTATTCCCTCTTTTATAATATCGCGAAGGGCGTGAACCAGCTCATCTCTGCCGCCGTAATTTATTGCCATATAGCATTTAAGCCCTGTGGCATCTTTAGAGTCGTACTCGGCCTGCGCCATAAGCTGGACTATGTCTTCGGGCATTCCGCTTCTGTCCCCGATAAATTCCAATTTTATATTTTCGCTTTTAAAATTGGCAGAATCACGCAAATAATCGCGGAAGATGTTCATAATTGCATCTACCTCTTCCTTGGGGCGGCGCCAATTTTCGGTAGAAAAGGCATAAACTGTTAGATGCTTTACACCGATTTTATTGCAGTACCTTGCAATTTCCTTAAACTTTTTGGAGCCTGCGGCATGGCCTGCCGTACGGGGAAGAGAACGGTTTTTTGCCCAACGGCCGTTACCATCCATAATTATTGCGATATGTTCGGGTATTATGCGGTTTTGGATAACCTCTTTTTTCTTTTTAAAAAAAGCCAAATTTATCACCTTTCAAAAAACCACCATAGCTGTGCTATGATGGTTTAACTTTTTAGATTTCGAGGATTTCCTTTTCCTTTGCGGCAAGAAGTGTATCAATTTCAGCACAGTATTTATCGGTTAAGGTTTGAATCTTCTTTTCACCGTTTGCCTGGTCGTCCTCGGTGATGGTGCTATCCTTCTTCATAGCCTTGAGCTTTTCAATGGCATCGCGGCGAACTGAACGAACAGCAACCTTGCCGTCTTCAGCCATTTTCTTAACCTCTTTAACAAGGTCCTTACGGCGTTCCTCGGTTAGAGGGGGGAAAATGAGGCGGATAACTCTACCATCGTTATTAGGATTAATTCCGATATCGGAAATTTGGATTGCTTTTTCAATGAGCTTGAGGGTTGAGGTATCCCAAGGTTGGATTTGAAGCACGCGGCCTTCAGGAACCGAAACCGAAGCAATTTGCTGAATGGGGGTGGGTACACCGTAATAATCTACGGTGATTCTATCAAGAATAGAGGTATTAGCTCTGCCTGCGCGTACGGTTGCAAATTCACGGCCAACCGAGTTAACGCTTTTGTCCATACGCTCTTCTGTCTTTTTGAGTAGTTCGTTCATAAATTTTCCTCCAAATATTATTCTACAAGGGTACCGATGTTTTCGCCAAGCATTGCTTTTTTAATGTTGTCGAGCTCTTGCATTGAGAAAACAAGAATCTTAATTCCGTTATCTTGACAAAGGGATGCGGCTGTCATATCCATAACATTGAGTTTTAAAGTTAATACATCCTGATGAGTGAGCTTATCGAACTTCTTTGCATTGGGATTTTTCTTCGGGTCGCTGTCATAAACGCCATCTACATTAGTGGCCTTAAATATAACATCTGCGCCGATTTCTGCTGCGCGCAGAGCTGCGGCAGTATCGGTAGAAAAGAAGGGACAACCTGTTCCGCAACCGAAAATAACAATTTTGCCTTCGGTAAGGTGGGTTACTGCACGAGACTTAGTAAAGGGCTCTGCTACCTGACGCATTTCAATAGCAGTTAAAACTCTTGCATCTACACCAAGCTGTTCAAAGCCATCTTGCAATGCTAAAGAGTTAATGGTTGTTGCAAGCATACCCATATGGTCGGCACGGGTTCGGTCCATTTCGCCGCTGCTTCTGCCTCGCCAGAAATTGCCGCCGCCCACAACTATTGCTATTTCAACGCCAAGGTCACTACATTCTTTGATTTTTTTGCAAACCTCGGTAACGGTATCGAAATCTAAACCGCTTCCCTTTCCGCCCGAAAGTGCTTCACCGCTGAGTTTTAGAAGCACGCGTTTATATACAGCCTTACTCATTATTATCCCTCCATAGATGTCAACTTTATTTAGATTTATTTTACAATAGTTGCCCTTTAAAGTCAATCTAAATATTATTAATATTTGGTAAACAAAAAGACTGCCATCACGGCAGTCTTTTTGTTTTAGAAAGGAAACTTTTATGTTTATTAGGATATAAGCATATTTCTGATTGCGGCAAGGTCAACGGCTTTTTCGAATTTTTGGTTGCTGTCTACATCCATTGCCATTAGGGGTGTGTTGTTCTTGCTTAATTTTGCAAGCTTAACCATATCGCAAATATCAATATTGCTATCGAGATTCACATCTCCCTTAATTGAATTCTGAGGATTTATATACTTTTGTGTAACGCCTACACCGATATTCATCTTGTAAACACCCTCTCGAGTTGCCGACATAATATCAAAGTTGGCTTCTCCTTCGTTAAGCATTCTTCTTGCATATTCGTAAATATGCCAATTCAAAGATTTAACATTAATAGTTGAATTCTGAACACCTGCAAGAGTGGTATATCCGCCAATCTTTGCCGAGCTTGAGTTTATCTGCCAAAGATTAATATCCTCGCTGTAAAGCGAAAGCTCGGTGTGGGTATGACCGAATTGGAAGGCCAGAAGCTGTGAATCGGTGTTTGAATAATCAACACTTATTCCAAGGTCAGCATTTACATACGTCGTTTTATTCTGAATCGCTGCAATAATGCTGCGGAAGGGTGTTGCGTTTCTGACAGTATATCCGCCGAACTGGGTTTCTCTGTCGATTCCCGCATGGGAGAAGAAAACATAATTCCAACCATCCCCTGCTGTAAGCGCCTCATTTACAAGCCACCTAATCTGCTCATTACTGTAGCCATAGCCGATACGGGCGGTTCTGTACCTTAAGAAATCGGTTTCGGGAAGGCTTGCATCTGCAATATCAAGCAGTTTTGTGATATCTCCGTTTTCATCGTACTCCATATTGTAATCAAGACCATCTATACAAACAACACGGGTCTTTTTAGCTTCGATATCGTAATAATAATACTTTGAGTTTTCGTCATTACTGTCTTGATTTACAGCTATAACGCTGCCATCCTCTAGAGTGCGGTTTACATATTTATCGATTAACTGGTCATTCCAGTCTTTATCGCTTGCAACCTCGGATAATTTGGAGGGGTAGCTGTTGTCATCGTGGTTGCCAAATACTACAAATACAGGCTTCTGACAGTCGAGGAAGGGAGCAAGGCCCTGGTGAATATATTCAAAATGCTTTTCCTTTGTGGAAGCTTTACCATCTGTAAGGTCTCCGCCGATAACGACAAAATCGATATCATCATTTTCGTTTGTCATTTTAACAAGGTGGCTGAGCTGCCTTAAAAGAAGCGCTCTGTGGTTTTCGCCTGCATTGCCGGGTAGACTAACGCTGTGAATATCACTCACAAAAATATAATTTACAGCCGCACCGCTTTGTTCATCTAGCTTTTCGGTAATTTTTTGTGTGTTAATCGAGTAATATTCTGTTTCTTTGAGAAGTTCTCTTCTAAAACCTTGATGCACTAAATCGTAAACCTCGGTTGGCACAAACACGGTGTTTTCTGCCGGCAGAATACTAAATTTTGCGTATGCGCCCCTCTTCATAACACCGGTATTGCTTACAACAAGTGAGCTGCTCATTGGCATAAGCATTGTATCGTAAAAGGTAACGT